>CAYTDJ010000381.1:0-3311 GCA_964436265.1 uncultured Chloracidobacterium sp.
TACGATTGACGGACTGCCAAGACCATTTTGCCTTTGGCCACCATTTAAACGCGTGAACCAGTCGGAAATTGCAATTCGGTGCTAGAATTCTTCAACGATAAGATGCCTTCTGTGCCACCGATAATTCAGTTTGACCGCGTCCATTACGAGATCGACCGGAACCAGATCATTGACGATCTCTCTCTGGAGGTCTCAACCGGCGAGACGCTGGTCTTGCTCGGCGAATCGGGTTGCGGCAAGACGACGACATTGAAGTTAATAAACAGGCTGATCGAACCTTCGAAAGGCGTTATTCTGGTCAATGGGCGAAAGACGACCGATTGGGATCCGATCGGGCTGAGGCGCCGGACAGGTTACGTGCTTCAGGATGGCGGGCTTTTTCCTCATTTCACCGTGCGTGAAAATGTCGGGCTGACATTGAAACTGGCAGATCGTGATCCCGGTGAGATCAACAAACGAGTTGACGAAATGCTGTCACTAGTTCGGCTCGACACCGCCAGTTTCGCGGACCGGTATCCGCATGAGCTTTCCGGCGGCCAGCGTCAGCGCGTCGGGGTCGCAAGGGCTTTGGCGGCGGATCCGGAATTGGTCCTTCTCGACGAACCGTTTGGCGCATTGGACGTCATTACCCGTACCGGACTTCAGAAAGAATTTGCGGCTCTCGTCCGCGAGATGAACAAAACCGCCGTCTTTGTTACGCACGACCTTCACGAAGCAATGCTCCTCGGCGACCGGATCGCTTTGATGGAGCGCGGCAGATTGATATTCATCGGCTCACCGGGCGAGTTCCTGAAGGCTGACGCACCGCTGGCAAGAGCGTATCTTGAGACTATTTCAACCTGATCAAATTAATATGGCAAAAACCGATAGACGAGAATTTCTCAAAGCAAGTGCAGCCGGAATAGCGGCCGTTGTCCTTACTCGAAACGTCCTCGGCGAACCGTCGATCCTCGGCGAGGGTGAACCGTTTCCGGAGCTGGTCGAGGTTACGATAGCCGAACTCCACGAAAAGCTGAAAACCGGCAAACTCACCGCTCGCCGCCTTGTGGAAATGTACATCGAGCGGATAAAACAGATCGACACTAAGACACGGTCCGTTTTGGAAATGAACCCGGACGATCTTACGATCGCTGACAAACTCGACAAAGATATCAGGCGCGGCAAATTCCGGTCGATGTTGCACGGCATTCCGGTACTCATAAAGGACAATATCGACACCGCGGACAAGATGCTCACGACCGCCGGTTCCCTTGCATTGGTCGATGCCCCGACGCCCAAACAAGACGCATTCGTCGCGGCTCAGCTACGAAAGGCAGGCGCGATCATCATGGGAAAGACCAATCTTTCCGAGTGGGCTAATTTTCGCGGAAATCGTTCGATCAGCGGATGGTCAGGCCGCGGTGGTCAGACGAATAATCCATACTGGCTGGACCAGAATCCGAGCGGATCGAGCTCAGGTTCGGGTGTTTCCGTGTCGGCTAACTTGACGGCCGCAGCGATCGGTACCGAGACAAACGGATCGATCATCTCTCCGGCAGTCACAAACGGAGTTGTCGGTCTTAAGCCGACCGTCGGACTCGTTTCGCGCAGTGGGATAATCCCGATATCGCATTCGCAGGATACCGCCGGGCCAATGACGAGAAGCGTTGCCGATGCGGCAATCATGCTTTCGGCGATCGCCGGTACGGACAAGAATGATCCCGCGACCGCCGAGGCCGATAAGCGTAAGACGAAGGACTACACAAAATTCCTCGACCGCGACGGCCTCAAGGGTGCCCGTCTAGGACTTCTTACCAGTCCGCCGCAGCGCAACCTCGATGCGTGGAAAGCATACTGGGAACCTTTCTTCGATAAATTGCGTCAAGCCGGGGCAACACTTGTTGAGGTCAAGTTTCCCGAGACTCCACAGACATTTGCTGCCGACCGTATGGCACTCATGCAGTACGAGTTCAAGGCAAATCTGAACAAATATCTCGCCGGGCGAGGAGCCAAGTACAAAACACTAGCGGAACTGATCAAGTTCAATGACGAAAACAAGGACAAGGAACTTTCCAAGTTTGGACAGGAACTTTTCATTGAATCTCAAGCCCGCGGCGATCTCAACGACAAAACATATCTGGATGCGGTGGCCCGACTTCACAAACAGACTCGAGAAGATGGAATCGACGCGCTGCTGGATCAGAATAAACTGGATGCTCTCGTCGGGCCGTTTGGTCAACTTGTAGGTGTAGCGGCGATCGCGGGCTATCCGTCGATCGTTGTACCGATGGGACTCCGTGAGGTGCCTGCTGCTCCGGCATCCGGCAATTTGCCTGCGTCGCCTGGATCGACACAAACCACCGGGATGATGTTCGTCGGGACGGCGTGGAGCGAGCCGAAGTTGATCAAGTACGCATACGCATTTGAGCAGATGACCAAGGGCCGTGTAACGCCCCAGTTTTTGCCGACAAATCAAAGGAAATAACGATCAGAAGACGAGAATAAGTGCAGGAGTTTTTCAAATTTCTCGGTAGCAATTGGCCTGAGTTGCTCGTGCTGACGCGTGAGCACATCTTCATCGTGTTGCTTTCAACGGGCCTCGCGGTTTTGATCGGACTTCCGCTTGGCATTCTGCTCACACGGATTAAGAGTTTGCAGACTCCTGTCCTTGGTTTCGCAAACATAATGCAGACCGTTCCGAGTCTGGCTCTGTTTGGCCTGCTGATACCGATCCCGTTCGTCGGAGGTATTGGTGCACGGACGGCCGTGATCGCACTGGCTCTTTACGCCCTTTTGCCTGTGATCCGAAACACGGTTACGGGAATTCTAGGCATCGATCCAAAGGTGCGCGAAGCCGCGGTCGCATTGGGAATGACGCCGGGTCAGATCTTGCGCCTGGTCGAGCTTCCGCTGGCTGCTCCTGTGATCTTGACCGGGATCCGCGTCGCTGTTGTCATTTCGGTCGGGGTCGCAACGGTCGCAGCGGCTGTCGGAGCGGGCGGTTTGGGAACCTACATCTTCCGCGGCCTGAGGCAGAACGATAACAATTTATTGCTCGCAGGCGCGGTCGCCTCGGCTCTGCTGGCTTTGCTATGTGATTTTGTCCTCGGGCAAGTCGAACGGTCTTTTAACATCGGCGAGCGAAGCAAGGGCCGGCGCCTGTTTGCAGTTTTGGGAGCAGTCGCCGTTTTCGTCGCTATTATCGCCGCCAGCTATCTCCCCGCGCGAACGATTGCCGCGAGGAACTCGGAAGATCCGAGCGCGAAACGCATTGTCGTCGGTTCAAAGGATTTTACCGAATCAGTGATCCTCGCAGAGATCCTTTCGCAGAT
>CAYTDJ010000382.1:0-3310 GCA_964436265.1 uncultured Chloracidobacterium sp.
TATTACAATTAGCAGTCGCCTGGGTAACATTGCTGAGCGTGTAAAGGCCCGAATAAACGGTAGACGGACGGCCAGATGACCAGTTATACCGACCGGCCAACTGCCAGCCGCCAATGATCCAATCCAGTGCCGATGGCATATCAGAACCGAATTTCTTACCCTTTCCTACCGGCACTTCCCAAACGTATGTTGCGTTCAGAACATGGCGGCGGTCGAAATCTGACCATGCGTAATTGAGGTTCTTATCCCGAAGGTCGAAGGGCGTGCTCGATGCCGATTGGTTGTTGTCACGTGACACGGTCGTAAACACCGGGTCATACGAACGGGTATCCTTTGAAATTGACCATGTATAACCGATCGAATAACCAAACCCTCCGGTGAGTCGCCGTTTGAGATTGACCTCAAGTCCGCTGTATCGCGAATAGTCCGTGCTGTCCAGGACATTCATTGCACCAAGAAACTGCGGGAATCTCTGGAAGAAGAACGGATTACTTAGGCTTCGGCTGATGAGCTGCTGAGATGTCGACGTACACAGCCCCGAGGAGACCTGGGCGGATGTGCAAACAAGTCCGGAGACTGTCCGAGCCGCGGTAGCAACACTGCCTCCGGTGTTTGTAGTCGCAAGAGTTGCTGCAACCGTCCCGTTTGCGCGAAACGCAGCTGTACCTGCCGCATTGGCGATGTCACCGGTAAACAAAAGATTCGTTAAACATTCGTTCGTCGAACCCGCACGGATCTTGTTGAACGTTGTCAGGAAATTATCCGCGCAGCGTGAATCCTTCGCAAAAATATCCACCTGATTGGCGTCGTATCCGCCGAAAAGGTGAGTTCCACGTTTACCGATGTAATTGACTTCGAGAACGCTGTCCCAGAACACGTCGTGTTGAATTCCCGCAAACCATGAATGGACTTCCGGATAACGCGCGTCGGGGTCGACCAGAGTGATCGACGAAGTTGAGAATGCCGGCGGCGTCCTCAACTGCGCGGGTGTTGAGGTTGGGAACAGATTGGGCAAGCCGTTCCTCAGCAGCAAGTTCTGCTGGGCGATCCCCGAGGCAGATGCGTTAAATACGTTACCCGGAGTTCCCTGCCAGATGCTGTTGGTAAATACTTGTGTTGCAAAGCGGTCGTACGATAGGCGGTAATTTGCGCGGATCGACGTCTTTCCCTTGCTGAACGGATCCCATGCGAAACCAAGAGACGGACCCCAGTTATCCGTATCGTCGGGGAACATCTTCTTCTCGACCCATGTGATCGCATTCGTTGGTGCCGCTCCTGCCGTAAACAGCCGGTCGGGTGCAAGAATAGGAAGGTCCTTTGAACTGGGACTTAGCTTCAATTCGTAGCGTAAACCAAGGTCCACCACAAAATTCGGGAACATTCTCCACGTATCCTGAAAGTAGAAATCGTATTCAGGATAATAGGCACGGAAATTCCATCGAGTTCCAGCAGGTGCCCACGAGGTTGGATTTTCAGGGCTAACAATAAATCCCTGGCTGAAACTGCCGATTCGCCCGATCAAATTGTTGATCAAGGAACGTAGATTTGTAAGATCGTTCGCGTTGATCGATGTGCTGCCAGAGGCCGGAAGTCCGAAACCCGTAAAGTCACTTGAACCCGCGCCAAAACCGACCGTTCCTTCGATCGCACCGCCCGCACTTGAACGATCATCGAGCACACGTCCGAGGCGAATATTCACACCTGCTTTGAATACGTGCGGCGAATAATCAAAGGTCATGTTATCCACGATCTGAAATGTTCTGGCCGCACGGGCATTTCCGAGCTGATTGCCATATGCATCTGTAACCGTATTTAAGATGAACGGAACGTCATTTCGAACCTCAGGATTAAAGAACGAGAATCGGAAGCGGCTAAGGCCGAAGATCGCCTCGTTAGTAAATTTAGCGTTTGGCGACCAGCGATGATTGAATGCAAAGTTCTTAGGACGTCGTCCGGTATCAACAAGATTCGGGAAACCCGGAAACGCCTGCAATCCACCGTTGACACTGTCGCCGATGGTGTTTTGCTCGCCTTCGGCGTATCGAACGTAGAACTTGTGCTGGTCGTTCAGATTGTAATCAAACCGCATTACGAGGTCCCATTGTTTCTCGAGTTGAGGCGCGTTGAAATTGAATCGAGCCGTATTGAGGCCATCACCCGCCGAGAAGTCGTTCGGAAGCGGATAACTGTTGAGAATTCCAGTTACCAGAGGATCAAAAGTGATCGGAGACCCTGTGTTTGCATTGTAATAACGTATACATTGAGTAGTTATCGACGCGCTGCAATCCGGGTATCGCGCAGTGCCGTCAGCATTCACGGCCGCCGTTGCCGTGCCGGCCGGTGCATTCTGCTGTCCGACTACATAACGGAAGATCCCTGAACGGGCCGATTGTGTGTAAACAGTACGTGTAGTCAATCTTGTTTCCGTTGCGAATAAGCGCTGGTAGTTAATAAAGAAGAACGCTTTGTCCTTTAACGGCCTGAATTTACCACCATCGCCGAAGCCAAATGTTGGGATCGGGCCACCCGCACTAAATCCGTAAATGTGCTGAACGAATTGCGGCCTCCTAACTCCGAGTAGATTGCTCTCGAACTGATTAGCGTTGAAACGAGGCGTCTGGTAATACTCAAAAATGTTCCCCGAGTAACGATTAGTACCGGATTTGGTAACAAGCGTCACCTGAGCCCCGCTGTTTCGTCCGAGTTCGGCCGTTGCGTTGCTGGTTACGATCTGAAACTCCTGGATAGAATCCGGATTAGGTCGCAGCGGAGTGAAATTCGAACCGCCGGCAGTCGTGTCATTGATGTCGATACCGTCCAACGTGAAGTTAAATGCACGGTCGCGCGAACCATTCACATGAATGCCTCCGCCCGTATTCGATCCGACAACTACTCCCGACTGATAGTTCAAAAGATCAAGAGGATTTCGGCCGCGAAGCCCGACGATAGGCAAGCTCTGCAAGGTCTGCTGTTCGATCGTTGAGCCAACATTTCCTGACGTCGATGTCTGAACGGTCTCAGCGGCACTCTCCACGTTCACGACAGCCGACACGTCACCAACTTCTAAGGCAAGATTTACAGTTGACGGCTGGTTGATCAAGGCAACGTTATTCGTCGAAACGATCTTCTTAAATCCTTGTTTCTCGACGGTGATCGTGTAAGTGCCGGGAGGGATAAGATCGAAGGCATAAACACCGTTATCACTCGTAGTCGTGATAAGCGTGGAATTGGTGCCCGGGTTGATCAGCGTAACCGTCGCTCCGGGAACTATGGCTCCGTTATTATCGGTAACAGTACCGGTAATGCGTGA
>CAYTDJ010000383.1:0-3305 GCA_964436265.1 uncultured Chloracidobacterium sp.
TATGTCGCCGACGATCTCTTCGAGTAGGTCCTCCAGAGTGATTATCCCTTCTATTCCGCCGTGCTCGTCAACAACGAAGCCGAAATGAAATTTTTCAAGCTGCATCTGCCGAAGCACGTCCTCGAGCCGTGCGGTATCTACCACGTAGTTCGGCCTCTGCATTATCTGCCCCAGATCAAAAGCTGCGGGCCGCAGCATAGAGTTGAGGACGTCCTTCACGTGCACTATGCCGATCACGTCATCGATCGATTCTCGAAAGATGGGAAGTCGCGAGAAACCGTTTTCATGGAACGCCTGTGCGATCTCTTCGAGCGAACTTGTCTCGGGAACGGCAACTATTTCCGTTCGGGGTATCATTGCTTCCTTTACCGTCGTTTCAGAGAATTCGAAGACCTGATTAATGAGTCGTTGCTCCTCTTCATTCAGGTGACCACTTTCCTGTGAAACGCGGATAAGCTGGCGTATCTCGTCCTCGGTATAACTCGAACCGTGTTCGCTAGATGGGTGAAGTCCAAAAATCCGCACAGTTCGCGTCCCAGCCCAATCAAGCAGACGTATAGGATAATTGAACACCTTGTAAAAGAGCTGCAGAGGGATCGCAATAAAGAATGAAACGCGTTCTGCAAGTTCCAGCGCAGCGGTCTTGGGCGCCAACTCACCAAATACAATGTGGAGAAACGTAATGAATGCGAACGCAATAATGAACGAAATGGAATGCAAAATTGCGGGCGATTGAAGAAGTGCTAAGCCGGTCACCTCTGAAAGCCATAACATCGCGGGATCAAGCAGCGCAGCGACCGCCGGTTCTCCGATCCAGCCAAGGCCAAGCGAGGCAAGTGTGATCCCTAATTGCGTTGCAGAAATATACGCATTTAGGTTGTTAAGCATGCCAAGAAGTCGAATCGCGGATGCATCCCCCTCGGCGGCCAATGCTTCAACACGTGATTTGCGCACGGCGACCAGCGCAAACTCACTCGCAACAAAAAAACCGTTAGCGAGTACTAGTGCAACGACAGAGAGAAGTTTGAGGAATGTCCAACCAAAAGTTGGTGTTTCAACGGCTGAGGCATCAGCGAAGAAGAGAAGGGTCGATAAACTAGCAGGGTCGTCCATTGATCAACGATGTAATAAAAAATAGTAAGCCTTTCCAAATGCGGCTCCGACCTCCTTTGCGGACCGCATCAAATAACGCAAAGTATAGCATATTACCCAATGTGGTTTTCATGTCCGAGAGGCAAATGAGTATCGACCATTTCCTGTATAAGCAGCCTGCAGGAACCACATCCGCCACCAGCCCTGGTTTCACAGGTAATCTCATCGACCGTTTGCGGTGCTTTCGATCGAATAAATTCCTCAATGCTATCCTCAGAAACACCAAAACAGGTGCATATCAGGGCCTTCTCACCGGAAAATTCTCCGATCAGTCTTTCACGAAAAGCGATCAAGGCTCCGCGCGTAGCCTCCAGGACCGCTGTAAGACATGACTTCCGGCTGTCGGGAAACCGGACCGATCTTGTTTCAACCAAGGTCAAGAACTCTGCCGTGTCAAAACCATGCAGGTCCGGCAGAGTCTTTTGCGACATCACATCGACGATCGTTTCCGCGGCAGTGATCATGAATCCGCAGCCGTTAGTCGCATATCGTAATCCTTCGATCCTCTTGTCGCCGTGCGAGACCAAGATAGATACTTGAACAAAACATCCGCAGTCAAAGTTAACAGCCTTACCTGATGATGATTCAGGCTCACATCGCCCTGCATTCCTGGGTGATGTCACCTTGGACGCTATTTCTTCCGGATAAATTAACATTAAGCGATCGTCATTTCAGAAGTCTCGGCACAGCCGACTTTCATATTCCATACTGCGCTTAGCAGTTTTACCTTATTTCGGTAAAATAACACCAATGAAACTAAAGTCCATTGGGATCGGATGTCTTGCCCTGATGATAGCAGGCTGTGGTGCTGCGCCGCCGGTATCTGTGGGCAGTAAACCGGTTTCTATTAATGACCAGCCGCTCAAAGATGCCCCTACCCGTCCGTTGAAACCAATAGCGGAGATGAACTGGACCACGTTCGAGGGCAAGGTACAGAAGTTAAAAGATTTCAACAACAAGGTCGTGATCCTCGATTTTTGGGCTACATATTGCCCACCGTGCATTGAAGAGATTCCGCACCTTATGGATCTCAAGGCTAGATACGGCGACGATCTGGTGCTGATCGGACTTCACGTCGGCGGTGAAGAGGACAGGCCGAAGGTTCCCGAATTCGTGGAGCGATTAAAGATAAATTATCCGCTCGCAACCCCTGAAGATCCACTTACCTCATACATCTTTGGGCAGGAAACGGCTATTCCTCAAACAGCGATCTTCGACCGAAGTGGGAAACTGGTCAAGAAGATCGTCGGCTTCAGTCCCGAAATCAAGAAGGAACTGGACGAAACGGTAGAAAAGACCGTATCCCAGCGATGAGCGAGGAAATGGAACCGCCGGATATTGAGACCGAATATGCTATATCGGCCGGCGGGGTAGCGTTTCGACGCCGAAATGCGACGATCGAGATCGCCTTGATCAGAACTTCTGAAGAAAGTAAGTGGCAGTTACCAAAAGGACTGATGGACCCGGGAGAGACGGCCGAGGAAACCGCGTTACGTGAGGTCCGCGAAGAGGCGGGTATAGTCTGCGAGATACTCGCACCTATCGGCACGATCGAATATTCGTTCTTTGCAAACTACAGCGGGATTCGGAAGCGTTACCAAAAGCAAGTACACTTTTTCCTGATGCGATACGTTTCCGGTAATGTCCTCGATCACGACCATGAGGTCGAAGAAGCAATATGGATCGAAAGTGGCCGAGCCATAGAAATGCTCGAGTTTGAAAACGAAAAAGAGGTAGCAACGAGAGCCTTGAAGATGATCCCGTCTTATTTCGTTTGAACACGCAATAAAGTCCTATGCGAGACATTCCCGTCGGTAACGGATCTTTACTGGTCAATTTCGACGACAAATACCAGATCCGAGACATTTATTTTCCTCACGTCGGCCAAGAGAACCACACCGAGGGGCACCCATGCCGGTTTGGACTTTGGGTAGATGGCGCATTTTCGTGGATAGGCTCGGAAGATTGGAAACGGGATCTCAGGTACTCACCCGAGACCCTCGTAACAGATGTCCGGTTAGTCAACGATTCCCTAGGGGCCGAGATCCATTGTAGTGACACGGTAGCAAGCCATGAGAATACTTTCCTGAGACGCATTCGCGTGATCAATAAGGCAGGCGGGCCGCGAGAATTGAGAGTTTTCCTTCACCATG
>CAYTDJ010000384.1:0-3292 GCA_964436265.1 uncultured Chloracidobacterium sp.
CGTCTGCCGGCACTCCAGTCTCCGACTTCGCCTGCTTTACTTTTTTCGTCTTCTCTTCGGCAGCCGGCGCCGCCTCGACCGCTGCGGTTTCCTCCGCCGATTCGGTTACTGGCGTCTCGACCGCGCTTTCAGTTTCTTCTGCTTTCTTCTTAGGCATTTTATTCTCTCAGGGCTCGCTTATTTGCCCGTCTCTTGCTTTTCACCGAGTACGGTGTAAACCCTTGCCAACGTCTTCTTTTCCCGGCGGATGTCCTTAACAACATCACCTACTCCCAGCGACTTACGGAATTTCAAGCGAAAGAGCGACTCTTTGAGAGCATCCGCCTGATCGTTAAGTTCCTGTGCGTTCATTTCACGAAGCTGGTCCAACTGTTCCTTATTCTTCATTGCTTAAACTACTCCTCCCTCGAGGTCGGCACGCGATACAAACTTCGTCTTGATCGGAAGTTTCTGAGCGGCGAGCTTAAATGCCTCACGAGCGAGAGCTTCGTCGACGCCCTGGATCTCATACATCACGCGTCCCGGTTTAACTACTGCGACCCAATGGTCCGGAGCACCTTTGCCCGAACCCATACGAGTCTCGGCCGGCTTTTTCGTGATCGGCTTGTCGGGGAACATGCGGATCCAGATCTTTCCGCCGCGCTTTACGTGACGGGTCATCGCGATACGTGCCGCTTCGATCTGACGGTCCGTGATCCAGCCTGCTTCTAATGCTTTCAGTCCATAGTCACCGAAGTCCAGATTCTCGCCGCGCGTGGCTTTCCCGCGCATGCGTCCTTTCATTACTCGTCGGTGCTTGACCTTTTTCGGCATCAACATAACTTAATATCTCCAGTCGTCGGTGGCCGGCGGTCAGCTGTCAGCGGAAAAAAGATAGTTCCTTTCTGTCCACTGTCCACTGACCACTGCCTACTATCTATTTCTATCGTCGCGTCGCGGACGGCGATCGCCGCGTCCACGTCCTGCCGAACGGTCGGCCTTAACTTCATTTATTGGATCGCTAGTCGTTCCTCGTGCCATCGACGCTTTCGGATCGAGTATCTCACCGCGGTAGATCCAAACCTTGATCCCGATAATGCCGAATGTCGTCAGAGCTTCTGCAAACCCGTAGTCCACGTCCGAACGGAGCGTGTGCAGCGGAAGACGTCCTTCCAGCGACCATTCCGTACGCGCGATCTCAGCTCCGTTGAGTCTGCCCGAGATCATCACTTTGATCCCTTGTGCGCCGAAGCGGATGGATTCTTCCATCGTCTTCTTCATAGCACGGCGGAATGCAATACGTTTTTCGAGTTGCTGGGCGATCTTTTCGGCCTGAAGCTGTGCGTTCAGTTCCGGGTGACGGATCTCCTGGATCGAGATGAGCACTTCGCGGCCCGTCTTTCTGGAAAGATCTTCGCGAAGTTTGTCGATCTCGGCTCCCTTGCGGCCGATGATGATACCCGGACGCGAGGTGTAGATCACGATCTTCAGACGGGTCGCCGCACGCTCGATATCTATGTGCGAAACTCCGCCGCCCGAGAATTTCTTTTTCAACTCACGCTTGAGTTCGAGGTCCTCGGCGAGGAATTTGGCATAGTCCGCCTTGGTGAACCAGTGCGAGTGCCAGTCTTTGTTGTATCCGACCCTGAAGCCGTATGGATGTACTTTCTGTCCCATATTTTTCGGAACGCGGACTACCTAGCCCGCATTTTTCTTATTCCTTCTCCGTCGCCTCGTTGGTTTCTGCTGCGGGTGCGGTCGTCTCCGCAGTTTTTTCTTCGACAACTGGTGCCGCGGTCTCCACCGCTTCAGCCGCAACAGGAGTTTCAACCTCTTCCGCCTTTTCGGACTTAGCCTTTTTCTCAGCTTTTGGTGCGGCCTTCTTGGCCGGAGCCTTTTCCTTTTTCGGAGCCTCGGCCTTCCTTGCCTTTGCGGCTTCGGCCTTGAGTTCCTTTTCGGACTTCGGCTTGTCCTCGCTCGTCACCTGAATGGTTATATGACAATAATGCCGCTGTTCGCGATAGGCACGTCCCTGCGGAGCCGGACGCATACGCCTGCGATTCTTCGTCGGGCCCATGTCGACAAAGCATGTCTTAACCCATAGATCATCGGGATCGACCGCAATGTTCTGTTGCTCGGCAAGATAAGTCGCGTTCGCTATTGCCGAACGAAGCGTCTTTTCGATCGGATCGGCCGCTCGCTTATCAGTGAACTTAAGGATCGCCAATGCACGCGAAACGTTTTCTCCTCGGATCATATCGATCACGAGCCGCGTTTTCCTCGGGCTTCCTTTCAAATATTTGGTCTTTGCTATCGCTTCCATATCGTTAATCGTGAATGGTCGACCGTGAACGGTGAATTTCCGTTTTCACCAGTCGCTCATCACTTAATCACTATTTACGTTTCGCCATCTTCTCCGCTTTCGTTCCCGGGTGTCCCTTGAACGTCCGCGTCGGCGAAAATTCACCCAGCTTATGGCCGACCATGTTCTCGGTAACGAATACCGGGATGTGACGTTTGCCGTTATGTACGCCAAAGGTCAAACCGACCATTTCCGGCGTTATCGTCGAACGACGCGACCAGGTTTTCACTGCGGGCGGTTTCTTTCCGGTCTCGGCGATCTTCGCAAGCGCTCTTTGCAGGCTAAGATCCATGAACGGCCCTTTCTTTAATGAACGTGGCATAACTTAATTACCTATTTCCTTCTCCGATCTTTTACGATCATGTTCTGCGTCCGCTTGTTGCTTCGAGTCTTGTAACCACGGGTGGGCTGTCCCCACGGGGTCACAGGATGCCGGCCGCCCGAGGTCTTACCTTCACCACCACCGTGCGGGTGATCGACCGGGTTCATCGCAACACCGCGAACCTTTGGACGATGCCCTTTCCAACGGTTACGGCCTGCCTTACCGAGCGACTCATTCTCGTGTTCGGTATTGCCGACCTGACCTACGGTCGCCATGCAAACAACGGGAACCTTGCGAACTTCGCCTGACGGCATTCGAAGCTGAGCGAAATCGCCTTCCTTAGCGATGATCTGGGCGAATCCGCCGGCCGAGCGAACCATCTGTCCGCCTTTTCCCGGACGAAGCTCAATGTTGTGAACCTCTGTACCAAGCGGAATGTTCTTGATAGGAAGAGCGTTTCCTGGAAGTATATCCGCCTCTTCTCCGCTGAGGACCTGCGTTCCGACCTTCAAACCTACCGGGGCGATGATGTAACGTTTTTCGCCGTCGAGATAATTGATCAGTGCAATGTGCGAAGAGCGGTTCGGATCGTACTCGATCTGTGCGACCTTACCCGGAATACCGGTCTT
>CAYTDJ010000385.1:0-3283 GCA_964436265.1 uncultured Chloracidobacterium sp.
GTGCGACCGAAATGTCCCGTCGTGGTGAATGGAATGTCGGGCAGCTGACACGCCAAATGTATGGCCGCGATGCATTCCTCATCGGATTTTCGACAGATCATGGAACGGTTACCGCCGCGACCAATTGGGGCGAACCGGCCGAGCGTAAGAAGGTAAGGCCAGCACTTTCGGGAAGCGTAGAACGATTATTTCATGAAACCGGCATGGAGCGTTTTCTGTTATTGCTCAGAAACGGTTCACATGCGACAAAGGCGCTGCAAGAACCGTTGCTCGAACGAGCTATCGGCGTGATATACAGGCCGGAAACCGAACGGCAGAGCCACTATTTTAGCGCGAGTGTATCGAGCCAGTTTGACGCGATCATCCACATTGACGAAACGCGTGCGGTCGAGCCGCTCGAGCGGTCAGTTGCCTGGGAGAAAGGCGAAGCGGCTGAAACATTTCCGACAGGAGTGTAAATCATATGTATAACGGTGAAGAGATCTTTGAACCAATAAGGATCCCGGCGGGACGTGTAATGCTTGAAGGTGATCTGGCCATCCCGAGCGGAAGCCGCGGAATTGTCTTGGTCGCGCATGGATCAGGCAGCAGCCGGTACAGTTCACGTAACAGATTTGTAGCCCGCAGGATAAGGGAGAACGGTATCGGCACTCTGCTTTTCGACCTCCTTACACGAGAAGAAGAAGCGGTAGATATGAACACTCGTCACCTTCGATTCGACATTCCGCTCCTTGCGAGCCGATTGGTCGAGGCGGCCAAATGGGTGTTGGCGAACGAGATCACACGCGGCCTTGAACTTGGCTTCTTTGGCGCGAGCACAGGCGGCGGTGCGGCGATCGTTGCAGCGGCTGAACTTGGTTTCAATATAAAGGCCGTCGTCTCACGAGGCGGCCGTCCCGACCTTGCAGGTGATGCCCTTCAGTTCGTCCGATCACCCGTATTGTTAATAGTAGGCGGCGAGGACGATCTGGTGATCAAACTCAATGAACTTGCCTATCATCGGCTTCAATGTGAAAAGGACCTGGAGATAATACCGGGAGCGACCCACCTGTTCGAAGAGCCCGGATCGCTTGAGATAGTCGCCGATCTAGCCGCCGAATGGTTCAGGGACCACCTTATGCCGAGCTACGTTTACGATGGTCGGATCAAAGTGGCTTGATAGAAAGATCGCACAAATTGGGGAGGTGAAATGATGACACGAACACGAGCCGAATTAGACGCTGATAGACAGCATCGGCATCTTCCAAAGACATATTTGACGGCCGAAAATCGATATGAGGTCCCATGCAGTCTCTGCGGCAAAGCATACTTTTTCGACGAGAACGCTAGGATCGATATTGAAAGAACCCTCGCCGAGGCGAGAGACAACCCATTTATTTGCATTGAGTGCGAGAATGACTATGATGAACTCGCACATCAGAACTAACAATGGTCAAGGTTTCGATCGACACAACACAACACGAGTTTCCGGAAGGTATCTCGATACTCGACGCGGCGAGAAGCATCGGTATCGAGATACCGACGCTTTGCAATGACGACCGCCTGAAACCCGCAGGTGCCTGCCGGCTTTGCCTCGTGAAGATCGACGGAGAATCTCACGAAGCAGCTTCCTGCATGCGTAAAGTTGCGGACGGAATGTCTGTCACTACACATTCTCCCGAACTTGAACATAACCGAGCGATCAATCTTCGGATGCTCGCAAAAGACTATCCCGCTGACGCGTTCACCCGTTTTCCCGATAAGCCGTTCCATAAATTAGCACGACAATACGGACTGACCGATTCTGATTTCTCAACCGCAACTAACGGACACCAGAAGGACGATTCGCATGCATTTATCGCGGTCGATATGAGCCGTTGTATCGATTGTTACCGGTGTGTACGTATCTGCGACGAACTTCAAGGACAATTCGTCTGGCAGATAATCGGACGCGGCGAAGAATCACAGATCGTCTCCGATTCGTTTGGAGCGTTCGGATCGAGCACGTGCGTCAGCTGCGGCGCGTGCGCGGACACATGCCCGACCGGAGCTCTCGAGGACAAGTCTTTTGTTCAGTATGGGATCGCGGAGAAATGGACACGCACGACCTGCCCCTATTGCGGGACCGGCTGCGAAATGAACGTAGGCACTATCGGCGACCGGATCGTCCAGGTGAAACCTGTGCCGGATGCTCCCGTGAATCATGGCCATCTTTGCGTCAAGGGCCGGTACGGATTCGAGTACAACGCTTCGAAAGATCGAGTCACTGAACCGATGATCCGCGTTGACGGTGAGTGGCAGACAGTGAGCTGGGACGAGGCGGTCGCGTTTACTGCGAACAAGATGAAACAGCTTGTCGCTGATCACGGAAAGGAGAGTATAGCCGTCCTTGGCTCCGCCCGTGCGACCAACGAGGAAAACTACGTCGCCCAGAAATTCACCCGCGTTGTTTTGGGAACAAATAACGTGGACTGCTGCGCGCGTGTTTGCCATACGCCGACTGCCGCCGCGATGAAAATGATGCTTGGCACGGGAGCCGCGACCAATTCCTTTGCCGATATAGAAAAGACCAAGACGTTTCTCTTGTGCGGTGCTAACCCTACGGAGAATCATCCGATCCCGGGTGCACGGATCAAGCATGCGGTGTTGAACGGGGCTAACCTGATCGTTATCGATCCGCGCAAGACCGAACTGACGGAATACGCGTCAATTCATCTTCAGCTTCATCCCGGCACCAACATTCCCCTTTTGAATTCGATCGCTCACGCGATAATCGACGAAGGATTGTGCGATGTGGAGTTCACTGACGACCGCGTCTCTGAATTTGAAGAGTTTCGCTCATTCGTCAAGGATTTCTCGCCCGAAAGCGTTGCTGATATCTGCGGTGTCTCCGCCGAAGACATCCGCCGGGCAGCCAGAATGTATGCAACGGCAAAGCCCGCGATGTGCATGCATGGCCTGGGCGTTACCGAACACACTCAGGGAACTGAAGGCGTGATGTGCCTGGTGAACCTAGCTCTGATCACGGGAAACATCGGCAAACCGGGCTCGGGTATTAATCCGCTCCGCGGGCAAAACAACGTACAAGGATCTGCTCAGATGGGATGCGATCCGGGAATTCTCACCGGCAGCATTGCCGTCGCCGAAGGGAAGGAGCATTTCGAAGCAGTTTGGGGAGCAGAGGTTCCGCTCGATAAAGGACTGAATCAGCTGCAGATGATCGATGCTGCACGCGAAGGAAAACTAAAGGCCCTCTGGTCGATCGGCTACGACGTGTTTCTCACAAATGCGAACGCACACGAAA
>CAYTDJ010000386.1:0-3281 GCA_964436265.1 uncultured Chloracidobacterium sp.
CACATTACTGATTGTCGCGGCTGAAACAGGTGAACGCTGCTTGTCGTGACCGTTTCGTTCATTTGTTCGATCGGCGTCATATCGTCGAGTACCCAGATCGAACGTCCGTGTGTTCCAAGGATCAGGTCGTTTTCTCGCGGGTGAACGAGAATGTCGTCAACCGGAACGGTCGGAAGATTGAGCTTTACCTGCGTCCACGAATCACCTTTATTGTATGAAGCAAAAAGTCCGAATTCGGTGCCTACAAACAGCAGATTCGGATTTCGCGGGTGCTCGCGAATAACATTTGCGATACCGTTGTTTTGCGGCAGATTTGAGCTGATGTCTTTCCAGGTCTCGCCAAAGTCATTGGTCGAAAAGACATACACCTTGAAATCGCCGTTTCGGTGGCCGTCAAACGTCACGTAGGCGGTTCCGGCAGCGGCCCGTGATGTGATCACGCGGCTTACATAGGTTCCTTTCGGGACGCCCGGGACTTTATCGGCGACATTCTTCCATGTTTGTCCGTCACGCGTGACCTGAAGATTGCCGTCGTCGGTTCCAGCCCAAAGCACATTTCGATCGAGCGGAGATTCGGCGATCGTCGTTATCGTCGGGAAATTCTGAACACCGTCGTGTCGTGAACGCGTGTTCTTGTCCGGGACCTTGCCCATGATCTGGAGCGTATTTCGATCAACCCCGGTCGTCAGATCGGGACTGATCTTTTTCCAAACGTCGCCGCGATTCGTCGACTTGAAAACGAAGTTGCCGGGATAATAGATCGTGTTCGAATCGAACGAGGAGATCAATATCGGCGAGTTCCACTGAAAGCGATAAGGCTTTTCACCTTCTTCTTCTCTAGGCCTGATGCTCTTGCTTTCACCGGTCTGAATGTTTCTCCGCAAGAGGTTGCCGTCCTGCGACTCGGCATAAACAATGTTCGAGTCGTTCGGATCCGGCTGAGCGAAGAATCCGTCACCTCCGCCGATAGTGAACCAATCATCATTTGTGATCCCTCGCGGATTCATCGACATGCTCGGACCGCACCACGTATTATTGTCCTGCAATCCGCCGCAGATGATATACGGCATAGCATTGTTTGCACCAACCTCATAGAACTGACCGAGCGGGATCGTGTTCGCATAGTCCCAAGTTCTTCCGCGGTCGTATGTGATGTTGATGCCGCCGTCGTTCCCGATGATCAAATGGTTGGAGTCGTTCGGGTCGATCCAAATTCCGTGTGTGTCAGCGTGAGGAGCACGCGCGAAATTTCCCGACCATGTTCTGCCGCCATCTTCGGAATATTGCATGGTAACGCCGGCTTGCCATATACGTTGGTCGTTGTTCGGATCGATGCGGATCTGCGAGAAATACATCGGCCTTGGAACGGCTGCGATGTCGGCCATTCGCGTCCACGTCTCGCCCTTGTCATTCGAACGATAGACGCCGCCGTTTGCATGCTCGATCGTTGCGTAAACGACATTTGTGTCTTTCGGATATACCGCGATCGCAATTCGTCCGGTTTCGAGTAGGCCCTCAGGCCGCGGAGTGGGAGCATTTTCCGTGTCGTAGGGCATTCCCTTTGTGATCTTGTTCCAGGTCTCACCGCCGTCGTTCGATTTGTACATCGCGCTGTGTTCGCCGCTGCCGTTAAAGCCGAAAACCGTTCGCCGGCGCTGGTACATGGCAGCATAAAGGATGTTCGGACTTACAGGATCGATGACGATCTCGGTCGCGCCGGTGTCGTCATTGACCTTGAGAACCAGTTGCCATGTCTTTCCTCCATCGGTCGTCTTGTAAATGCCGCGGTCAGGTGTCGCGGCCCAGAGGTTTCCCGTTGCCGCCACATAAACCACATCAGGGTTAGTCGGATGAACGACAACACGGGCAATTGCCATCGTCTTTTCGAGGCCCATGTTCTTCCACGTCTTGCCGCCGTCGAGCGACTTGTAGATACCGTTTCCCCAGGATGAACTCTGGCGATTGTTCGATTCGCCGGAGCCGGCCCAAATGATCGATGGATTCGATGTCGAAATAGCGATGTCGCCGATGCTATTGACGGATTCTTTGTCAAATATCATAGTCCACGACGTTCCGCCGTTCACCGATTTCGCGATTCCTCCGGCAGCGGTCGCCGCATAGATTATGCGCGAATCGGTTGGATCGACCTCGATGTCATTTATTCGGCCGCCCATGGTGGCAGGTCCGATCTCGCGAAATCTCAGGCTTGAGATCGCCGCACTATAGGCCTCTTCCGGCCTCGGTGTTGGAACCGGCGTCGGCGTGGGTGTTGCCTTTGCATTTTTCGATTTATCTTTAGGGGTTTCTTTCGGTTTCGGCTGTGAGTTTGCCGACACAACGAACAACGATAGTAATACAAAGGCCGGGATCAGGCCTCGAAAGCTGGAGAACATCCGCATAGTCTTACACGAACCTCGCAAATAGAGTGGAATAGAGCTTAATCAATCGATCTGAAATTGAAGTGCCAGATGGAACGCTTACAATTTAGGTCAGTTTTCGAGTTTTCGCAACAGATTACGAAGTCTGGAATGTAAAGATTTGTGAAGCCAATTCCAGATAAACTGGTGTGTCATTTCGCAAGATGGCATTGGCCGATAATTATTTTTGCCAATGTGAAATGTCCGAATACGTGTGTCAATCTGGCACAGAGAAGCTCTTTCCGAGAGTTTTTTCACTCCCGACGCTTCTGTCTCCGCCGCTGATATTCGCCCCCGCCGCCTCGCTCGCCGCATTTTTGAGGCGTGCCTGGCTCTAAGTGTGAGAGAGAATTCAGGCGGCGACCGGAGGAGGCTGCATGACGGAGCCGCATTCCTTACAGGTGCGCAGATCTACAGAGTTATAGAACTTTCTGAACACGCCTTGAAACTGCGTGGTGATATCTTCGAGTTGAAAATATTCTTCGTAGAGTTTTGCATTGCAGTTTTCGCAAAACCACATCAAACCGTCGAGTTCGCCAGGGCGGCGTTTACGTTCGATCACAAGGCCGACAGTGTTTGCACCGCGAATTGGGTTGTGAGGAATGCGGGGCGGAAGTAGAAAAATCTCGCCTTCGCGGATCGGAACTTCGACTGGCTTGCCGTCTTCCTGTATCTGCACTTTTATGTCGCCTTCGAGCTGATAGAAAAGCTCTTCGCCCTCGTCCCAGTGATAGTCCTTTCGCGAATTGGGCCCGCCGACGACCATCACGATAAAATCATCATCGTCGTAAACGCACTGATTGCCGACCGGCGGCTTCAGCAAATGCCGGTGTTCATCGATCCACTGTTTGAAATTGAAAGGGC
>CAYTDJ010000387.1:0-3268 GCA_964436265.1 uncultured Chloracidobacterium sp.
CGACGTTTTCGGGCCCGAAGGCCTGATCGCGCGTCATTTGACCAATTACGAGCATCGAGAGGGCCAGATCCAAATGGCCGAAAAGGTGCTCGAGGCGTTCGAGAACAAAAAGCATCTCATCGTCGAAGCCGGTACCGGTACGGGCAAGACTCTCGCTTATCTTGTTCCGGCGATCGCCGCGACAGTTGGCCAAAAGAAACGCATCGTTATCTCGACCGGAACTAAGAATTTGCAGGAACAGTTGATGGAAAAGGACATTCCGTTTCTGCAAAAGATAATGCCGAAGAAATTCTCGGCTGCTTATATGAAAGGCCGCGGGAATTACGCTTGCCTTTATCGCGTTCACAAGGCGGAGAATCAGCCGATCCTGGACGGGCTCGATCAGATAGGACAGTTTGAAAAGGTTCGCAATTGGGTCTATGAAACTCAGACCGGCGACCGCCGCGAACTTGTCGATCTCCCCGAAGACCTTTCGTTCTGGAACCGCATCAACGCCCGCGGCGACATCTGCATCGGCCAGAAATGCCCGGAGTACGAGCCTTGTTTCATTACCCGCATGCGGGCTCGGGCTGACGCCGCGGACATCGTGATCGTTAACCATCATCTGTTCTTTGCCGACCTGAACGTTCGCGGAAACCAATTTGGAAAGGTCATTCCGGATTACGACGCCGTGATCTTTGACGAAGCACACCTGATCGAGGACATCGCCTCGGACTATTTCGGATTTCAGGTCTCCAGTTTTCAGATCGACGAACTGATCCGCGATACCGACGCTCTTCCGATCCCCGATGCGATGGTCACCCGCGACCTTACGAAGCTCGCTGCAAAGATCATGGGGCTCGCCGACCAATTATGGCTTAAATTTACGATGGCGAGATTTGACGGACGATACCCGCTCACTCGAGATCTTTTTGCATATCGCGAAAGTTCGGGAGAAGATCGCCCGACGCCGCTCGGCGAGGTTTATCTTGCGCTGGACGGTGCGATAGGTTCTTTGGTCTCGACGCTTGATCCGCTTGCCGAGACGAGTCCCGAGATCGACAGCCTTGTCCGCCGTGCCCGACAGGCTAGATTCGATCTCGATTTCATTGCAAATCAATCCGAGCGAAACTACGTTTATTGGCTCGAAAAGCGGGGGAAGGGAATGTTCCTTCGCGCGTCGCCGGTCGATGTTTCCGAACTGCTTCGCGAGAAGCTTTTCGACAAGGTAGAAAGCTGCATTCTCACGTCAGCGACGATGTCGAGCAGCGGCTCTTTCAATTTCGTGCGAGAGCGATTGGGCCTGGACACGGCAAAAACGTCGAGCTTTACCGCTCCGTCTTCGTTCGACTATGAGAGTCAGGCGATACTCTACCTGCCAAAGGCAATGCCCGACCCGCGTTCCGCGGAGTTCACCCAGCTTGCGGCGGGCGAGATCATAAAGATCCTCGACGTAACAAAGGGCCACGCGTTCGTTCTCTGCACTAGCAATCAATCAATGACCGCTCTCTACGAACTCGTTTCTTCGCGGGTGAATTATCCGTGTTTTGTGCAGGGTTCGATGTCAAAGGCAGGCTTGCTCGAACGGTTTCGCGAGACGGCAAACGCAGTCCTTTTCGCGACGGCAAGTTTTTGGCAGGGCGTCGACGTCCAGGGCGATCAGCTTTCGTGCGTGATCATAGACAAGTTGCCGTTCGCGGTGCCGTCAGATCCGGTCGTCGCCGCGCGTTCGCGGTTTATCGATGAGAACGGCGGGCGTTCGTTTTTTGATTACAGCGTGCCGCAGGCCGTGATCTCGCTCAAACAGGGGATCGGACGTCTTATTCGGAGCCGTACCGACCGCGGCGTGATCGCCATTCTTGACCCTCGCCTCAAAACAAAAGGCTACGGCCGCGACTTTCTCCAGAGCCTACCGCGTATGCGCATCACCAACGACATCTCCGACCTCGATTCGATAGTTCGCCCTGCATCCGACTAAGAAAAACAGATGGCGATCTACTATCCGTTTCTTGCGAACAAAACGCGAGATCGGCCCTCATATCACGATCTCAGAATTGCATGTCTGGCACCAACCTTCTTCTATGTTCCCGATTCCGCGCTTTTCTAATCTCCTCTTTTTTCGCAACTGAAACCATAGTTTGCATCGCGTCCCATACGGCCGAACTGAATCGAGATACGATAGGGGCCCTTTCTATATTCTGCATAATATTGGGCCTGGCCTGTCTCCTCCAGATGCCAATCATCGCTCTGAAGATAAGAGTGAAACCTCATGCGTGCGGTTTCGAAGTCTTCTGACGATGAATAATTGTAAAACAATTCTGGTGGCGGCACATGGGATAAACCTTTTGATACCAATACGTAGTCGTCTCGTTTGGGAATTGATGAACATATCGCCGCTAGTTCCTTGAGTGTGTCATCCTTTTCGATTGCCTCATCTGTCGCACGGGTGTTCCGATCATCGATCCATTTGCTTCCTTGGTTGGGCCCCGGCATATAACTGCAGCCGCTCATAAAAGAGGCAAACAAAGCAATGGGAATCAGTAAACTCCAATTATGCGAAAATCTCATGCGCCTATTCTGACCGGTGACTATAATCTAGTCTGGCGTGATTTCATGGGATGTTTCCAGTGCACTCAACCTCGATCCGCTGCTTCCTCGCCATATCCGCGAAATTCTAACAGAAAATCGCAATATCGCGGGCCTGACCCGGTTTCCAAGTTGCTTCATAACTGCCGGAAAGTGGCCTCAACAATTGATCAAGTTCAAGCAATCGTCTTGGTTTGATTTTCTACTGCGGATCTTCGTTGGTTTTTGCTTTCGGAATCTCATTTCGGTTTAAGATCGAGCCCACCAATATCTCTCTCCCATTTCGCCATCGTATCCAGCCTTTACATCTCGTATTTTCAGGGCCCTTCATAAAGTCGCTGGTCCAATCGTTTACCAACATCCAGTCGCCGTCTAGACGGGCAAAAATATGCTTACTCGCATAGTTCTTACACTCGATGGGTTTGCCATCGGGCTTATCGAGAAGTATCGTCAGTTCGGGATCAATATAAACATTGAAACTGATGTTAAAGATATCGGACCAGTCAGCTTTGGCCCAAGTCGGGTCTTCCTTTGGAATATACTTTGTATCGCGTGTCTTCTCATTGACCTCTACCTCGTACCAATGCGGAGATTCTCGGGCAATTCTCAAAATAAAAAGATCCGAAGACGAATCCATTCTGCCTTGGCTATCGCGATACAAAAAGGGACCTAATGGACGAAATCCTTCCCTAAGTCTCTTGAG
>CAYTDJ010000388.1:0-3257 GCA_964436265.1 uncultured Chloracidobacterium sp.
GAACAGCGGCGGGAGCCCTATCGACGCAGTCGAGCCGCCTCCGACAGACGGTATCGGATTGGTCGGAGGAACTACCTGGACTTTCGGTTTCAAACGCCCGAAGGCAAATTGCGATCTGAAATGCTATGCCGAGATGACGCGGAGACTTACAGACGAACACATCCGATATTGCGCCCAACAATCTGAGCCCAAGGCTTGCATAGATGCCGGTTTGCCGTTCACGCCGGGGCTATACGATCTAGTAATTTCGATGGCAAGCTTCGCGACGCCGCTCGAGGATCTCGCGAGTCGGGTCCTCTTTGACAGCGCGACCTTTGGCGAATTTTCCCGACAGCACGCGCCTATGTTCGCCAGCCTAAAGGGACGAAGTTTTCAACGTTTGGATTGTCACAGCAACGGGGCGATGCTCTGTCTGGCAGCTTTGCGAAACGGCGATACCAAAGCGAAGGAAGTCAGGCTTTTTGGGCCGCAGATCAATGAGCCCGCGGCTCGGCTCTGGCGTGAATATGCCGAAAAGAACAATGTGAAAGTGACCGTCTTTATAAATGCCGGCGACCCGATCCCCGTAACGTCGTGGGTCTTTTCGGCTCCGAAGCTTCAGTTACACAAGGCCGATATTCCGGCCTGGGTAGCGAACCGGGCAACCGACCCCGAGCTTTTGGCAGAATCGGCAATTGCGGCAATCAACGACAGCAGAATGAATATCATGGGCGGCATTTTGGGTGATCATGGCCTCCAGGTCGTTCGTTTTGACTGCGGAAAATTGCCGAGCATGGACTGCCATTCGATGAAGACCTACGAAGCAAATGTGCGGGCCTGGGAATCTCAAAAGCTGCCGCCGATCCCTAAGAAATGAGGTGTGAAATGTTGAGCAAATTCATCTTGGTGCTATTCATCTCGATCGTTGTTTTCCCCGGCAGCCAGGCGGCGGGCCAAAGCGTCTCTGACGAGGCTCGCCGGCATTTCGATCGCGGGATGTCATCCGTCGAGATGGCAAATTCACCCGAAGAACTTCAAACGGCCATCGCAGAATTCAAACAGGCGGCAGCGCTCGCTCCGAATTGGCCTGATGCGTATTTCAACCTCGGAAAAACCCTCGAGGCTGCCGAGCGATTCGCAGAAGCGGCCGCGTCGCTTCGAGATTATGTTCGCGTTGCTCCGAATTCTGAAGATTCCTCAGCCGTGAAAAGCCTGATAAACCGACTGGAATTTAAGGCTGAGAACACCATCACGGCCGAAAAAGCCGTCCAGATCATTCCCCAGCTTAAGTCATGGAAATCCACTTACCGTTCCGAAGCGTTCTCATACATTCAGGTAAAAGATGCCACCACGATCCGCGTCCCGCACACCGTGATCTGGAGTGAAAAGACTCAAGCTCCGGATGTTTTTTATAGAGAGATAAAGGTGACCGGCCCCCGAACTCTTTTCTGGTTTCGCAAGACGCTGATCGACAAGAACAATGCGGCAAATTATATGGTCGATACGATCGTCGAATGTGAGATCGTGAGCCCGACCAAGGTCAGGGTTGCGGAAAATCAGATCTGGTATTATCTGACCATAAGTGATGAAGCCGTTCGGCGGGTCGCTACGTACGAATTGTCGCCCTAGAAAAGACTTGAGCCGTCTGCGGGGGTTATTAAAAAAGGCCTCGGTATTTCCGGGGCCTTTTTGTTTTTGGCTATTTCGTTGCGGCTTCGGTCTTGGCCGGTTTGGCGTAAATAGCTGCGCCTTGAAAGTCAAGAAAGACGCAATTTTCCTCGCCAAGTACCCAGGCATCGTGTCCGGGTTTTATTGATGTTGCGTCACCCGCTTTCACGGTGTATTCCGTGCCATCGTCCATCCTGATATGCATCGAACCTGAAACTACATATCCGAGATGTTCGACCTCGCAGCTATCGGTCCCTGCGATCGGTCTTACGCATTCCGACCACTTCCAACCTGGTTCAAATGTTCCGCGCATTGCTTGCACGTCTCCTAGATTCACGACCTCGACGGTCGCCTTTGGAACGTCCCTAAGTTCGTCTGGGTTTTCGAAACGCTTTAGTATTGTCTCGCCCATAATGTGCCTCCTATGTTGTCTGAGGGATCGCGCGCAGGATTCTATTCCCGCAAGTCTACGAAGTCAACAAAAATCCGTTGGTTAGATAGGTAAGACCATAGCGACGTTAAGCTCAGGCGCAAAGAAGCCGCGATGATCCCCCAAGAATTACCGCGGCATCATTACGGCGTGACCACCTGCGAACTAGTGGTCTGGGGCCGTAATTCCTCTAATTGCCCTAATTTAAACAAAATAGGGAATGGTCCAGTTTCTTCAGTTTCGCGCGATCGGGAAGCGATCTGAGGCGAAGTCCGCTATTCAGGGCAATGGGTCTCCATTTTAGTGCGGAAGTCTGAATCAAGGATTTGCGTGATATCTTAGAGGAATGAAAGACGAAGAAGATCCTTCCATTGTCAACGTTTTTGCCGCCCTGGATTATCAGGAAAAGTCCGTGATCAGCCGAGTGCTCTTAAAGAACGCCGGCGGTACGATAACCCTGTTTGCTTTTGACGCGGGAGAAGGCCTGAGCGAACACAAAACTCCTTACGACGCATTTGTGACTGTGGTGGAAGGCGAGACACGGATTCGAATCGCCGATAGCGAACACACGCTGAAAGCCGGCGACTCTCTGATCTTACCGGCCAATATACCGCATGCGGTTGATTCGATAACGAAGTTTAAAATGCTTCTTGTAATGATCAAGGCTCCAAAGTCGGAATCATAATGGAAGATAAATACCAGATACCCAAAAAGCGAAAGCCGGAGACCAAGCAGGAAGAGATCCAGCAGCAGATCGAGAAGCTCGTGAAACGCCGCGACCGGATCACGAACCCGGCCGAGAAAAAAGTGATCCAGAAAGAAATAATGACGCTCTTTGCCCAGTGGGAGAGGTTGAAGCTCTAGCCCCAGTTTCGCGCCTTAAGTTCGTCGATCAGTGCTTGTTCCCACGTCGCTTGTGCGGCGAACGCCATCGCCCATTCGATGTGGATGTGCGTAATGTGCTGGCTGATCAGATCGCCTCCACGCGGAAATTCCTGGCCCGCCCAATTCCATTGTTTCTTGTTATAAACCACTGCAAGCCATTTCATCTGTTCACGTACGGTCAGGAACACGTCCACGAGTTTGTCCGCGACCACACGTTCGTTTTCGATGTTTGCGAACAAAATGATGTCTATCGCACGACCCTGAATATGAGGATCATTGCCGCTCTTATGTGAAC
>CAYTDJ010000389.1:0-3243 GCA_964436265.1 uncultured Chloracidobacterium sp.
ACCCCCCGATTCTCTTTCATCGCGTATCTCGATATCGGCTCCGAAACGGCGAAGGACCTCGATGACACCGGTACGTGTGGGGTTCAACCCGACGTCCGGGATCTCTACCTGAGAACTATCCAGACAGGCGGCTGCCGCCAAAAAGAATGCGGCGGAAGACACATCGGAAGGAACTTCGATGTCACACGCCAACAATTCCGAATCACCCGTGATCGAGATCCGGGTGCCTTCAAGCAACTTCGTTGAACGCACATTAACCCCGAAGCCCCTTAACATTCGCTCAGTATGGTCGCGGGTCGGAACAGTCTCGACAACCGTGGTCTCACCGGCCGCAAATAGACCGGCCAGCAGGATACACGATTTCAATTGGGCCGATGCGACCGGCAATCGGTATTCGATCGGTCTGAGGTTCGAATGCCCATTGATCGTTAATGGGGCATGGCCGTCGATCGAATCGATCTCAGCCCCCATTTCGGTCAATGGATCTATGATCCGTTTCATCGGCCGCTTGCTGAGCGATTCATCACCGATCAAAACGGATTCGAATGGTTGTCCGGCAAGAACTCCGGATAGCAATCTCATCGTCGTCCCGCTGTTACCGCAGTCAAGCGGTGCCGACGGCATGATAAAACCGCGCTTACCTCGTCCGGTGATCGTGACTTGGTCTATCTCACGCTCGAATTCCACACCAAGATCTGACAGACAGTTCAGCGTCGAGGTACAATCGGCACTTACCGCAAAGTTACTTATTCGGCTTGTTCCTTCAGATAATGCTGATAACATTACGGCTCTGTGCGAGATCGACTTATCGCCCGGAAGCCGGATCTTTCCCCGAAGTCTTTTGGCACTCTTAACGATCATTTCATCTATATTAGCCCGAAAATCGTGCGTTTGTCTTGACAGTCCGCACCACAAACCTTTAACTTACAATGAATTACTAGTTCATAGTGGAAGAATCCTTTTCATTGCCAAGCCGAATTGAATCGGTTGACGAAGCCGCAACCAAAGCGGATGAGTTCGCAAAACGGACCGGGCTTGGTGACGACTTTATCGCATCGATCGATCTGGCCGTTCGTGAGTCTGTTGCAAACGCCGTTAAGCACGGAAACAAATTTGACGAGTCCAAGTCCGTGGACATCAAGCTTGTGAGAACCGAAAAGGGTTTCGAGATGTTGGTCGCGGATCACGGAGCCGGATTCGACCCGGACGACGTTCCGGACCCAACCGATCCCGCAAATTTATTGAAAGCAAGCGGGCGAGGGATCTTGTTCATGCGTGCTTTCATGGATGTCGTCGAGTGGACCGAGGCGGACGGTGGCGGCACACTGGTCCGAATGGTCAAACTGCAACAAACATAACGGTCGTTTGGACTTTTACCGGGAAACTGGTCTAAAATCTGCTATCAATTCAAGAAATAGAATTTATTTAAACCTAACGAGGAGAGAACAATGTCTGATATCAATATTTCTGAACGCCAGGCCGGCGATGTGACCATTCTGGATCTCGAAGGCAAGGTCACGATCGGTGAAGGGAGCGTTGCTCTCCGCAATGCCATCCGTCGGCTTCTTGGCGAAGGCAAGACCAAGATCCTTTTGAACCTTGGCTCCGTCGGCTATATAGATTCAAGCGGTATTGGCGAACTGGTTTCGAGCTTTACAGCTGTGAACAAAGAGGGCGGGACGCTCAAGCTTTTGAACCTGACACAGAAGATCCAGGATCTGCTCGCGATCACGAAACTCTTGACGGTTTTTGATGTGTTCGACGACGAAGCAAGCGCGCTTGCGAGTTTTAACTAGGTACTAAAGTGAATCTAGTCTTAAGGATAAGGAGAACTGCGGTTTTCCTTATCCTTAAGTTGTTTATGAATAATGCATCCTAAGACCGTGTTTAATCATCATTATTTGAGATAATTGGGAGAACCTTGGTCCGTATCATTAGATGAGATCTCTATTTTCAGCAATATTTGTACTCCTCGCCGCTATCGCCGGACTTGGCCAGAATTCCCCGGCAGGATTTGACCTTTCGAATTACGGCGTTCGGATCGAGCCTGACAAACGCCTGATGGTAGTATTGGCCACTCTCGAAGCGGCACGCACAATAAACGATTCCGGCGAATCTGTTCCCGTGATCAATACGCCGTTATCGACACAGGGGAAACAGTTTCGTGAACTGCTCAAAAGCGATCTGGCGGCGTTGAATGAAGATCTGCGACAGAAGATCTCCACCTTTGTCATTCAATACAAACGCCGTAACCCGAACAAGACAGATGCCGAACTGGTAGCGTCGTTCGTTTCTATGGCGTACGCATTGACACCAGTTCCGGAACTCGCAGATCCCGTAGTCACATCCGACCTTCCGGGAAACCTGCTTGACGTTCTCGACTTTGCACCGCTTGTTCGTGATTTCTACAGGCGCTCGAGTTTTGCTGGCAACCTGCCCGAATACCTTAAGCAGTATCAGTCCGCTTCGGACGCAAAGCTGCGTTCTTCGGCCAGAGAAATGGTCAACGAACTCCTAAACTATCTGCACACAAGACCGCAGATCATCTATACCGAAAAGGTCAAAA
Organism: uncultured Chloracidobacterium sp.; assembly: GCA_964436265.1. GTDB lineage: Bacteria > Acidobacteriota > Blastocatellia > Pyrinomonadales > Pyrinomonadaceae > OLB17. The sequence goes on from CAYTDJ010000389.1 coordinate 2,567, forward strand.
CCGAGACACAAAAAACGAAGAGAACCGTCCTTACAAATATAGAGACACGGGAGCGGGAACGCAGGTTTACGATCGTCCCCGAGATGCTCGCACCTCTCGGCACGATCAACTTCGTAAACGTAAAGGACGACTATTATGCCGTCTTATCACCGGACACCGATCTCTTCGTGTCAGAGGTCAGACGCGGATTTCTTCAGTTCGTTGTCGACCCGATCGTTTTATCAAATGCAAAGGACATCGCTTCAATACGCGACTCGATCAAGACGATCCTCGACGAGCGACGAAAGATCGACCCAGGTATTTCGCCCGATGTCTATCTGACCGTGTCCCGATCGCTGGTAGCGGCGATCGATGCGAAGCAGCTTGAGAATTTTCGCGTTCGTATTGCCACGGATCAAGCGAGAGCGAAGATCGCCCAAATGGGCGGTTCGGATCCCAGCGGAAAGGTCTTTAAGGATCTTGAGGCGTTCAAGGCCCAACTTGCCGATGAAACGGCTCTCAGGCTTTCAGAAGATTTTGAAAAAGGAGCTGTGCTTGATTTCTATTTCGCCGAGCAATTAAAGGGTGTGGAAGAGTCGGGTGTGGACATTGCTGCGGCAATGCGCGAGATGATCCTTTCAGTTGATGCTTCTGAGGAGGCCGGAAGATACGATCGATACGCCGACGCCAGAAAACGT
>CAYTDJ010000390.1:0-3215 GCA_964436265.1 uncultured Chloracidobacterium sp.
CCCGTTCAGCGATGATTTTTGCTGAAAGGGCGATCTGGTCAATATTGGAAAGCGGCCTCATCAGCCTGGGGCTGAATATTACCCTTCCGTCTGCCGGAATTCCATATCTTTCCAGCAGTTTCTTGGGCTTCTGACCCGCTCCAAACCGTTCCAAGTGTATTCCGCCGTGTATGACATCGATAGGGGTTTCGGAAGCAAACGGGCGCACTACGTCCGCCATCAGTTTCGACCATGAAGTAATATGATCGGCATTTCGCAGCGTGTAGGGGGTTAGGTATTTTGATTGAAAATTACCGTCAGGCTTCCAATCTGGCCCGGTCACATCGCCACCTCCCATGATCGTCAGAATGTGAGGATGAAATCCGCTTACCGCCGCAAACCAGGCATTTGCACCTAAGAAGTGGCTATGTAGAATGTCGATCTTTTCGCGTTTCAAAACCGATCTCACAAATCGAAGATCGCGAAGCGTGAGCCAAGGCTTCTTAACGTGAAAGTTTCCGGTTGAACCATGATATTTAATGCCCAGTCGATCGAGTTCGGCGACCTCGTCTTCAGATGTGTCAGCGAATGAGATCAAGTGCATGTCGTGAGCATTTTCGGCGAAATAACTCATCCACCGCCTTGTGTGTACGGATCGCCCGTCCGCAAAATAGCAAATTCGCATTATTTGGAATATTGACTACCGCCCCTCCCCAAATCTCTCAATGAATCCAGACACATCCGGCGACTGGATCAAATGCCATGATTCGTTGATCTTTTCTTGTGACCATTCCCACCAAGCGATCTTTTTAAGAGCGGAAACGATTTCTTCCGGAAACCGCGACCGGATAAACTTTGCTGGAACACCACCGACGATCGCGAAATCTACCACGTCCTTTGTTACCACACTCCCGGCGGCTATTATTGCTCCGTCACCAATTGAAACCCCGGAAAGTATCGTTGCACCGTATCCGATCCAAACATCGCTGCCTATTTTCACATCGCCCTTTGAGTATGGATAACCTTTAATTTCACTGGCTTCTTCATAAAGCAAGCTAAAAGGATAGGGACTGACCCAATCGTGATGATGCTCGCCCCCAAGAAGGATCGTTACCTTAGGCGCGATCGAAGTATATTTTCCGATTCTAAGTTTGGCACCTGCATCATAAAAAATGATCTCTGGATATCCATAAGTCCCCTCGCCGATATCAAAGCTAGAGTATCGTCGATTTTCGGACATGAAATACGGACCTGTATCGTTCCCGAACTTTCCCAAGATTTTTCGTAATATCGCTCTCAATTCAACCTGCTGTCGCCTTATTATTAAGTTCAACTGAACTGACCGGCTTACTGATAAACGGCTTTTCCAATACCAAATAGAATAGATATGCGAACAGAAGACATGCCGGGACACCTAAATAGTAAACATACTGGAAAACAAATTCATGTGTAAGGTAAAGCGAGTATGAAAACAATCCTATGAATGCCGCAATACCAACAATTCGCGAATTCCATTGTGCCTTCATAACCCGGTTTAGCAGAAAGTATGATCCTGCTCCCCAGAAAAGAGGTTCAAAGAAGATTCCCCAGCCCCACCGATATGTGCCGAAGTGCATTAACGCTGCGATCGCAAAGGCCCCGGCCGAAAGCAAAAGCGAATAGTGCCACTTCGAAAGCGTTATCTTGCCGTAATAGGCCTCAACAGAGACGGCCCCGAGTGCCCATATCCACCAGTTTGCCAGTGCGCCCTCATGCGCGGGCAAATCAAAGCCCGAAACCTCGTAAACAATTGCCGATACTCCAAACCAAACGAATCGGGCAAGAAGACATATTAGGATCGTTGTTCCCCAATCCCATCGTTTTCGCATCCATAATAAGAGGAAGTATAACAGGTAAAGCTGTTCTTCTATCGCAAGTGTCCACAAAACCCCGTTCATGCTGTAAACGGTCGCTGAATCGAGATTATGAAGCATCAGAAGATGCATCACTATGTCGTAAACGCCGGTCGAAGCAGGCAAGAAAAGTAACAATGTGACGATGTAGGCGGGATACAAACGCTTCCAGCGCCTGAACCAAAATTCCTTGAATCTGACCGCGCCTCCCTTCGTCCACCGCATGTGGATACAGAAACCTGAGATGACAAAGAACAAAAATACGCCTGCAAATCCGTAAGCCGGAACAAAGCCTAGAACGGTCGGGTCCTCATTGAACGCCGCAAATTTGCCGTTGTAATGATAAAGGACGACCGCAAATGCAGCGACGCCGCGAAGGGCGTCAATAGCAATGAGTCTTTGAGGATTCGAACCGTTCATGCTGAAAGTTCATCGCGGAGTTGAAAATAACAACTTGCTTTTCGTTCGAGTTGATCGGTCAAACGGAAAAGCGATTCTTTAGTCTTAAAAACGGCGATTCAAAATAGACATAGCTTAGATATGCGACTGCGACACATAACACGAGACCTAACACGATGAATAATGAGTTTGAGAAATAACTTTTCGAGTCGAGACGGAGGTAACGAAAGCCGAGGTCGAGGAAATACAAGACGATCATGTGAAGGCAGTAGAGTCCGTAAGTATATGTGCCGAGCTTTGAGATCGTTGCAAATTTCTCTAATTTGACGATCGAGCTCTTCGCATAGTTCTGCTCCGCGATCACGAACGCAAAAAATAGAGAAAATATGAACCGCTGCAACCACGCTTGCGAATCAAGCCAGGCAAAACCGGGATAGATCCATATAAAGAACAGTCCGGCCATATACACTAGCAGTATTATCTTTTTATCCAGATCGGAAATGAACCCGATCAATCGGGAGCCTGAATGCGCCAGATAGGCAAGACTGCCGCCAACTGCCAGATCTGATATGACGCTGAGCGTATGGAAGTATAGGACCTTGTCGTTTCCGGCATTAATAAACCGAAAGTACGTTGACGATGCGATGATCACGGGAAGCAAGAATTTGATGTACCGGACCGGAAGGAATGTAAATAATACTGCCCAAACCAAATAGAACTGTTCTTCGATACAAACTGACCACAAGACGCCTACAAATCCGGCACCGGTTGTCTCCGAATAAACGATGTCGAAATTTCCAAGGAATATTGAGTAGAGAAAAACATTGCCGACCTCAACGCCCGGTAGGCCTAACGCCTCTCGTGCAAACGGGTAGATCGCGAATCCGAATATCACGACGAGATAAAAAAGAGGGAAGATCCGCAGTGCGCGTCTCAGGTAAAAAG
>CAYTDJ010000391.1:0-3206 GCA_964436265.1 uncultured Chloracidobacterium sp.
GATAGTATCCCCGCAAAAAAGAATGTCAGCGTCGCCCCAAAAGCGATAAAGCTTTCGGCGTTACCTGCATCGACAGCACCGCTGGCGACAAAGTCTTCGCGAATCGACTTATAAAAGACCGGAACGCCGCCGATCGATAGGCCGTTGCTCACGACGAGCGCAAGAGTAGCAACGGCCACGATCACCCACCCGTAATAGAACCTCTGTTTGTAGGGATTATCCATTTGGATCTAAAGATCGATCTGCAACACCGCATTGATACCCACCGAATCGCCGTAAGGAAAAGTGAGTGTACCGACACGTTCAAAACCGTGCTTGGCATAAAAGGAAAGCCCGCGTTCATTCTCTTCCCACACGCCCAGCCAGAGGACCGCCCTGCCCATCGCTTTAGCTTCTTCGATACAACGGTTCAGCAGGATCTCTCCAAGGCCATTGCCCCAAACGCGTTCGACCAGATAGATACGCTGTAATTCGACGGCGTTTTTGTTTTCGACCGACTCATGCGGTTCGCCGTCTCTTAGCTTTGCATATCCGACGGCGCGTCCGCGGCGAAACATGATAAAGAACCTGTTGTCCGCCGATGCGATCTCGCCGGCAAGCATTTCCGGAGCAAAATTCTCACGAAGGTAATCGGAAAGGTCGTGCGGGTCATCCTGCTCAAAATACGCTTCATAAAAACTGACGGTAGCGAGAGTCGATAGCAGACGAATATCTCTTTCGCCTGCCCGGCGTATCGACACCTCTCGTTCACGTTTGGCGTCAGACATCGATCTGATAGGTTGCAACGCTGGTCGGGGTTTCGTAGCAGCGGACCTTGTAAACCTTCACGCGTTCGTCGCCGACGCGGCCGTTAAGGTATTCGACAAAGTATCGGGCGATGTTCTCTGCAGATGGATTCAGTTCTTCGTCAAATGGGGGAAGTTCGTTGAGATTGCGGTGATCGAGATACTTAACCATCTCGTCAGCCGCTGCTTTCAGGTCGCCGAAATCGATAAGCAGGCCGATGTTGTTCAACTCCTCGCCTCGGGCAAAGATCTCGATCTTATAGTTGTGTCCGTGCAGGTTCTCGCATTTCCCCTTATACCCGCGAAGCTGGTGAGCGGATGAGAAATTGCGTTCTATCATTACTTCGAAAAAAGATGGCATTATCCGGAGACCCTCATTGTTCCAATACGACTTCGAGTTTATAGAATTCCTTTAACATTTTCACGTAGTCGGCCATAGGCGGAAGTCCGATCTGCTTGCGGCGGGCATCCAGGTTCTTGATGTCTTCGGCGGGGCTCATTACAAGTTTCCCGTCTTTAGATTCAAAATTTGAACCGAAGATCTGTAGTTTCTTCTGGTCGGTCAAAAGTCGATCAATAAAGCTCGCGTACTCGCTCGGCGACAACACTTTTTCCTGAAACGCCTTTTCGATCCCCTGACGACACTTCTCTTTCAAGGCAGTATCGCCGGAATGCTGAAGCAGCAGAAAGAATGCCTTTACCCCGTCGGCCCCAACCGAATCGATGGCCGGAAAGCCGTGTTCTTCGAAGATCAGATTTAGCCATTTGGTGTTCGGCTTATCGATCTCTTCGAGTGCCTTCATCAGACACTTTATCTGTTCGTCACCGGTTCCCTTTGCCCATTCGAGACGTGCGGCCTGGTCGCGTTCTCGACGAACGAGCAATTCGTCGCGAAGTTCCCTCTTGAAACCCTGCGCTTTGGAAACATCCGGAAACAGGCAAAACAAAACAAACACTGAGGTTGTCAAAACTATTGATCTCATCGTATCTTCCTATTGAGTTTATCCGCATTTTGGGCCTGCGCAGGGCCGAGTCCGATCTCCAATCTAGTTTTTCTATGTTTTTTTTCTAAATTTTTCCATTTTCTTGAAAAAAGTTTGAAAGATTTCGCTCCATTTTGGCAATTATGGATGAGATGATCGCTATTTCCGAGAAAGAACTCCATGATCTGACCGCTCGATTCTATGAAAGTGCGGCAGAAACAAACGTTTCCGGGTGGCAAAATACGTACGAACGGTTATCGCGTGCCGTGTCGTCAGGGCCGGGGACGATCCATTTTCGTCACAAGAAGGACGATTTCTTTGATCCGATCGCAGATTCGAACGAGCCGGGATTTATTGACCGGTTCAATTCCCTTTATTGGCATCTGCTCCCCTACCGGGAACAATTTTTGAAATTGCGGACCGGCAGCCGATTTTTGCGGTCAAAGGATTGTCCTGACGCCCAATTTGTCAATTCCGAACTCTATCAGGACCATTTCGAAAAGCTCGGCATCTTCGAGATCCTTCACTATTGCTTGTTTGATGACGAAAGATTTTCGGCAGGAATAACTTTTACGCGGCCTCGTTCAAAAGGGAGGTTCTCACGTGCCGAGGAAAGTTTTATTGCAGATCTGTTGCCGCACATCCAGCGAGCGGCGCGTCTTCACCTAAAATTACTCGAGGCCAATTACAGCGATCGAATAATGACCGAGGCGTGGGATCGTATTGACGAAGGAGTCGTACTGGTTTCGAGCAAGGGCGTCGTTGCGTTTCATAATCGCGCCGCGAACGAGATCCTACACAAGAAGAACTCGGTTTACATTAACCGAAATGGGGCGCTGGTTTGCGGTTCGGCGAGGGAGACGTCGAAACTACGTTCGATGATAGGCAGCGTTTTCGAAGATTCGGAAGACAATGTCCAGTTTGGCGGTACATTTGCCGTGAACCGGCCAAACGGCGTTCAGCCCCTGAATATCACTATCTCGCCTTTCAAGGAACACGACCGTTACGCGAGAGAATCGGAAAAATATGCGTTGCTTCTTATTTCTGATCCCGAAAAGGCGGCCGTCTCGACCGAGGAAAGTCTTCGTAAGAGGTACCGGCTAACGAAAGCGGAAGCGCGGGTCGCAAAATTGCTTGCGGATGGCCACCCTCTGCTCGAAGCAGGTGAGATGCTCGAGATCAAACCGAATACGGCCCGGACTCACCTGAAACGCATTTTTAGCAAGACCGAAACCAACCGGCAGAGCTCGTTGGTCAAGTTGATACTTAGCGGTTCGGTGTCAAAAACACCCCAGAAAATAAGTGGAATTATTTCTCTTTTGTCACTCATTTGGGTGACGACATGATCTGTTTAATCGTTCAGAATAGCAATAGAGTTCTCACCAGAAAACGCTGAACAATCTAATGCCGATCGATATCGGCGGGCTCAGATAAGCCT
>CAYTDJ010000392.1:0-3190 GCA_964436265.1 uncultured Chloracidobacterium sp.
GCGATGCGATAAAATCCACCGCAGCCGCTGCTCCGACGATCGATTCGTGGCTTTGTGTTCCGGTCTCGGCACGGTCCGGCGAATTGTCGGGTGCCGGACTCAGTTTAGGGAAATCTATCGTCTCAAGCAGCTCCTTCCTTCCGTAAAGTATTCCGATGTGCGGACCGTAGAATTTGTAAGCCGAACACGCAAGAAAATCGCAGCCGATATCTTTGACGTCGATCAATGCGTGCGGCGCAAAATGGACAGCGTCGACAAAGCTCAACGCACCTGCCTCACTCGCCAATTTGCACGCGGCCTTTACGTCGTTGATCGTGCCTATCGCATTCGACGCGGCACCGATCGCAACTACTCTTGTTCGGTCGTTTATCAGTCCCGGCAACTGGTCAAATTCGAGCTGTCCGCTTTCCGGATCCATCGGCAAAACGCGGATCGTCACGCCTCGGTCTTTTTCAAGCGAGCGCCAGGTATCGACATTGCCGTGATGATCCAACTCTGTTACTACGATCTCGTCACCTTCCTTGAACTGGCGCCCGAGCGCGCGCGCAAGATGAAAGGTGATCGTCGTCATGTTCTGCCCGAAGACGATCTCATCCGAAGTCGCATTAAAGAAGTCGGCGAACGCGACCCGGGAAGCCTCGATCATCGCGTCCGTCTCGTCGCTCGTCGGGTAGCCCCAATGAGTGTTCGCATTGTGGTTGTAGAGATAGTTGTTCATTGCCTCAACGACACCGCGGGGAACCTGTGTTCCGCCAGGACCATCGAAATAGGCAACGGGGTGGCCATTATAAACTCGCTCCAGGGCCGGAAATTGGGATCGGATATCTTCAATAGAGAGAGCCGCCAAACGTGGTTTCATAAAAAGAGGATCGGGTAAAGTTTTTTGAAATTCTCAAAAACACTTTACCCGATGATGGCGGGGCGAGAAAGTCTCGCCCGTTTATGAAGATGTTGAAAAATTAGGCTTGTTGCACGACGGCGTCAGCGATCTGTGAATGACATCTTCGGTACCAGCCTCGACCTCCGTTTCCGGTTTGGCTTTCTTGCGGCTTGTTATCAACGCGACCGACGCAATCACTACTACGGCGCCAAGAAGCATCTGCAGCGTCAACGATTCCCCGGCAATGCCCCAACCGAGTATCACAGCAACGACCGGATTGACATAAGCGTACGTCGCGACCATTGATGGTTGGGCGTTTTTGAGCAGCCAGCTGTACGCCGTAAATCCGATAAGCGAACCGCAGACGATCAGATATCCGACCGCGAACCAAGAGCGTCCCGAGATAGCGGCAACATCGACCGTCAACCACTCGCCCCGAATGACGCTGACGATGAGCAAAACAAGGCCGCCTGACATCATCTGCATTCCGGCTGTCAGCATTGAAGATTTAGGAACCGGCGACTTGAGTCCGTAGATCGAGCCGGCGGCCCACGAGAGTGCAGCCGCGATCACGGCTACCGTGCCGATCCACATCCCATAACCGCCAACGGCTGAGTTTCCGCCTTTCGCCTGCCCGAGAATAAGCAATGCCACTCCAACGAAACCGACGATCAGTCCAAGCGCCGTTCGCGTACCGGGCCGGCCGTTCTTAAGCCAAAGCCAACTTAGGATCACGATAAAGAAAGGTTCGGTCGCTACGAGCAAAGCGGTCACACTCGACGAAACGTAGTGCGAAGCGATGACCACGCCGCCGTTTCCACCCAGAAGAAGAAGCGTTCCGACGATAAAGCTCGTTTTCCAATGCACGGCTTTCGGCCATTCGAAATCGGCAGTACGCATCGCTGCGAAAAACAGGATCGAACCCGCGACAAAGAAGCGTCCGCCCGCCATTATGAAAGGCGGAAATGTTTCTATGCCGACCTTGATCGCTAGATATGTCGAACCCCAGAGGATATAGACGGCCGCAAACGCCGCGATCATGATGATCGACTTCTTGTCCAGCGAAAGTTTTCCTTCTTCATTTCGGTACTGCATACTTCACCCTTTTTTGACGCGTTTTCTTTCCTTTGCGCCTTCCTCTGCCAGTGCCTCGCCGTCTAGCGGCAGTGCCAACGTTTCTTTGAACGTTTGCAGCACGATGGTCGTCCGTGTCGAGAGCACGTTCGGTATCGTCTTGATCTTCTCACGCAAGATGCGGCCCAGGTCTTCGGGATCTTTTGCCTTCACCTTTAAGAGATTCGAATCCTCACCCGCGACGTCGTGCACCTCGAGAACTTCCGGTATCTTTACAAGCTCCAGGTCAGTGCCATGGTCGCATTCCTTTGTTTGGACGAAAACGAAAGCGGTGAGCCCAAGGCCGACATGTTTTGCCTCGATCTCCGCCGCGTAACCGCGTATCACCCCGCGTTCTTCCAGTTTGCGGAGCCGTTCGAGCACCGCCGAGGGTGCAAGCCCGACCTGCCGTGCTATCTCCGCGTTCGCGATCCGGCCGTCTTTCTGAACTATCTCCAGAATTTGCCTGTCTGTGCTGTCAATCATACGTCAAATCTCAACTAAGGCAGAATAATCGTCGCAAATGCGTTTGTCAAGAATAATTTTCATCGGATATACGTGTGTTTTCCCGAATGACTGCAAATAAGGCGAAATTTGTTACATCGCCCCCCGAATTACGTTATTCTATGCGTATTATATGAACGCAGTTTTGCAGCAAACCGAACAAGACGATCTCATCATTTCCTTTGATCCGGCTTCCGGCGAAGAGATCGGACGTATTTCCGTCACGCCCGCGGATGATGTCGAGGCCGCGGTAGTCCGTTCCCGTGAAGTTTTCCACAAGTGGAAAACAACAAGTTTTGGAGAGCGGAAAGCGTTGGTAATGAAAGCTCGTGAGGTGATCTTGGCCGAGATGGACGAGATCGCTCATCTCATTTCTCGCGAATCGGGCAAACCGTTTGGCGAGGCCATCGCGATGGAGATCGCACCCGTGCTCGACCTGATGCAATGGGCTGCACGCGGTGCAGAGAAGATGCTTCGGCCAAAACGCATTGGCATCGGACTCTATTCGCTTCTGGGGCGTTCGTCCAAGATCGTTTACAAGCCGCTGGGAGTCGTAGGAATCATACCGGCATGGAATTATCCATTTTCGATACCGCTTGGCGAAGCCGTAATGGCTCTAATGGCAGGAAACACTGCCGTGCTTAAGCCGTCCGAGCTAACGCCTTTTGTCGGGCTGAAGATAGGCGAGATCTT
>CAYTDJ010000393.1:0-3190 GCA_964436265.1 uncultured Chloracidobacterium sp.
GAAGTTAATTGAGAATTGAGAAATGAGAATTGAGAAGTTTCTTCTTTCTTATTTTCTTATTTCGTGGTTTTAGAGAAGAAGATCAACCACAAAATAAGAAAACAAGAAAGAAAGACAGAAACCAAGAATTCCCTATTTCTCAGTTCTCCCTTCTCATCTCAAACACCTCTCGCTGCGATGAGCCCTTACTACCGTGCGGGCTACTGCCACGGTTCTCGCCACGCTCTCTAACGGTCGCGTTTCCGCCCAGCTCATCACTCATCACTTATCACTTATCACTATTCACTACCGGATCGGATCTCGCAGGATCATATCGACTGTCTCGTTTGCGATGCCGGCGGCTTCGGGGTTTGAGTCGCGGAGTTGTGCGACCTGCATCAGTGCTTCGCCCGTTCGTGACAGCAATCTAAAGAGATCGCCTTCCTCTGCCTGTGTACGCTTCACAAGTTCATCCCAAGCCATTCCTCCGGTCCAGCGTTCGGCAGCGGCAGCGGCCGAGAGGTTTATTTCCTCAGCGGGTTCAATACCGAAACGCCACTCGACCTTTGAAACGTCATATATCACGTCCTCGATGCTTGTCACGGCTTCAAGCAGGCTATCGGACAGGTAAAGTTCGCCGTAATTCCTTTCTGCGTCCGCCGCAAGCGAAGCCATCAGGCCCGCCATTACCGTATGGCTTATGGACGAGAAAATACCGCGGTTCATTGCCTCGCCGACGAGCAAAGGCCGATCGACACGCAGGTCCGCAAGCCACTTGCCCTGTTCGGTCACGAGTTCGTTCCGGAAATCTAGATATCCCAACGCGTCCAGGACCTTTGCACGGCGTTCAAACGGCGACCAGATGCGGTCACGCAGAAATTCGATGTCGCGTGTGATACGTCCTAGCCTGTCGGCGTCCTTCGCGTTTTCCCAGAGCACCTGCAGGTAAACGTCACGCTTGTCGCCCGCGTCCGCGACGAATTGCTCGATCAGCGAGTCGATAAGCTCTTCGGCGGGATCCGCATTGTCGCTTTTCTCGGGCGGCTTCGGTTCTTCGAGCGACGGGTTCTTGTTCTCGTAAACGTCGTAAAAGGCACGTTCGATCTCGCGTTCGCGTACCGGATATTTGTTGCCGTAAACGCGATTGACGCGTGAGAGCGGGAACGTATTGCCCTGTCCGTCATCGCGAATTGCCGATATCGCGTCGCCATTCATCTGCAGGATAAAGAACAGCCGCTTTCCGCTTCTGCCCTGCGTCACGATCATTCCCGGCAAAACGGTTTCCCGCAGCCATTGGTTGCGAAACTCCACGCGGGTTTCCGGCAGCCGTTCGTGTATCCGTCGCCTTGCTTCGGTAAGGCGTTCAAAGCCCATAACGTCATTTACAGAAAGCTCCACACCCGCCGAGGAAAGGCCCGACATTATCTTTTCACGCGTCGATTCAAACGAGCGTTTCAGTCCGTCGATCTGCCTGCCAGTTTCGCGAAAGGCATAGCTGCGTTCGGCTATTTCGCGAAGCTGTTCGAAGTTCTTGAATGCATCGAGCAGATTGAGCAGCGTCGTGTATGTCGCACGGAAACGGCTCTCGAGCGGATCGGGCTGCGTCCGCAAGAGTTCGGCGATCTTTTTCGGATTCTGAAACTGTCCCGGAACGAGCACGACAAACCCGACGTTGTCCTTTCCGCGACGTCCCGCACGTCCGGTCATCTGTTGAAGCTCGTTTGCCGTCAGCGACCGCCAGCCGTCGTTGCCGCGTGTGTCCGCGTTGGTGACGACGACCGTTCGTGCAGGGAAATCGACGCCCGCAGCCACCGTAGACGTCGCGAAGATGGCGTTCAACAGGCCCGACGACATCATCTTTTCGACCAGAAGCTTCCACGCCGGAATGTGGCCCGCGTGGTGCGAAGCAACGCCCGCGTTTACGAGTATCTTTGCGTGTTTGTGGTTCTTGATCTCAGGATTTGCCGCGAGGTATTCCTCGAACAGCTTCCGGCGTTTCTCAAACTTTTCCGCGTCCGACTTCTGCGACTTGTCGCCTGCGACCTCTGCCGCTGCTTCGTCGCATTTCCTTCGTGTCGGCAGAAAGACGATCGCGGGCAGCAGCCTGTAGCCTCGCAGCGAATTGATCAGCTTGTGCGGAGGTATCTCCGGAGGACGTCCGTTCATTCATCGTCATTATCTCATAGAACCCGAAACCGTATCTGTACCAGATATAGGTGCGACAACCTGATACGTTTTGGACGGTGGTACGGAGGAACTGCCGTTGGTTCTCGATGTATCAGGTGTATGTCCCTTAACTGTTACGATACAGCTAAACCAAATTGTCAGAGTTTAGCTTACGTAAAAAATGTCTTGACAAGATAGATAATAAGCGTAGTATAGTATCAAACAGACGTTGTATCATGTTCTTTGTTCGCAAGATACACGAAACCGTCGCCTCTCGCCTTTTCTTTAAGAAGAAAGGGATGGGAGAGCTATGTCGTGTTTACCTCCACGACCTGATCTCAACGAGAACCGGGATTGCCCAATGATAAGGGATTAGTGCCGAGTGAAGGGTGATGAGTGTTGTGTCCGTAGCCCGCACGGTAGTAAGGGCTCATTGTGGTAATAGTGAATAGGAAATAGAGAAAAGCAGCTTCATCTTGGACTTGGGCCTATGGCCTGATGATGAGCCGGTTGGGCCTATGGCCCGATGATGAGCGGAAGGGCTTGCCCTTCCGGATGGTCAGAAAAAAGAAAAAGAGGCTCTGCCTCCGTTATCTTGAGTACCACTTTATTTCCCGTATATCCATTTCGAGAGGCTCATCATCCAAGATCGGTTTTCTTGACCAGTACCGGGCACTTGAGAATCTATATTCCTCGGCGTAGTTCACAATTCCATCCGCTACCGGATTGTTATTTATGTATCGCACCTTTTGCATGAAAAGTGACTCGCTGGTGAGGAGGAATTTATCGGCGTGGTGTTCCCAGAGCGAGTATTTGTAGTCGCCTTGTTTCTCGGCGAGCCTAAGTTTCGCCAATGAAGCTTCGGGCCCATTCTTCTTGAGATGGTCGATGATCCTTCGAGCCGTCACTCCGTTCAGATAGCGAAGAGACTCGGATGGTGAACGCTTTCCATCAGTGACGATATGATAATGATCCGACATGATCGCGTAGGCAAAATAAAGCATGCCCGACGAGAGAAGGGCTTCGTTAAGTGAACTGCAAAGTA
>CAYTDJ010000394.1:0-3187 GCA_964436265.1 uncultured Chloracidobacterium sp.
AGGCTACGGCTATGCCGACGTTGAGAAACGACAGCCTGTTGTTGCCGACAAGACACTGTTCAGGCCGGGTTCTGTGTCAAAACTTTTCACATGGACTGCGGTGATGCAGCTTCAGGAACAAGGAAAACTCGACCTTAACCGCGACGTCAATGAATATCTTGACTTCAAGATCCCCGAAGCATTCGGCGAGCCGATCACGTTGAAGCACATTCTGACCCATACGGCTGGTTTTGAAGAGCAGGTCAAAGATCTGTTTTCAAACGTAGATTCACCCAACCTCGGTGACTATGTCAAAACACACATCCCGACGCGTATTTTCCGGCCTGGCACGACACCCGCATATTCCAACTACGCGACCGCACTCGCGGGTTATATCGTTGAACGTGTTTCCGGACAGCCGTTCAGCCAATACGTCGATCAACACATCTTCAAGCCGCTGGCGATGAGTTCATCCTCTTTCGAACAGCCGCTTCCGGCAGCCCTTGCACCGAATATGTCAAAGGGTTATCGGTTAGGCTCTGGTGACCCGCTGCCGTTCGAGGTGGTGACCGCCTTCCCGGCTGGAAGCCTCAGCAGCAGTGCGACGGACATGGCCCAGTTCATGCTCGCCCATTTGCAGGACGGCAAGCTCGGCGACGCTCAGATACTAAAACCGGAAACTGCGAGGTTAATGCACAGCCGTCTGTTCGGTTTGGACGATGCGGCACCGGGAATGGCACACGGCTTTTATGAAGAGAGTCAGAACGGCCTCAGAATAATTGGTCACGGCGGCGACACGATCGCGTTTCATAGTGACCTGCATCTTGTTCTGGAAAAGGGCGTTGGCTTTTTTATTTCCTACAACAGCGGCGGCAAAGGCGAAGCCTCGTCGCGAACGATGATCTGGGACGCGTTCCTTGACCGTTACTATCCATATAAGATCCCGGATTTTCCGGCTGATGATGCGTCTGCCGATATCAAGGCGATCGCCGGTAATTATATGATCAGCCGGAGGAGCGAAAAGTCATTCCTCAGGATCGCGGCCATCCTGGGTGAAGATTCCGTCATTCCGAACAGCGATGGTTCGATATCTGTCGCGACGTTCAAGGATCCGAATGGCCTTCCGAAACGATGGAAGCGAATAGCACCTATGACATTTCGCGACGTCAACGGCGAAGACGTGCTCGTATTCAAACCCGACTCGGAGGGAACGATGCAAATGGTACTTCCATACCCATTCATGGTCTTCAAACGGGTCGGGCTTTGGGAGAGTTCGAGCATACTGCTGCCGGTGCTTTTGTTCTCGCTTGGAATAATGGCACTTACCCTGATATTGACGCCGATCGCATGGCTCGTCCGTAGGCACTACGGCGGCCGGCTCGAGTTAGGGCCTGGCGAACAGTGGCCAAGGCGGGCTGTTTGGCTTGTATTCGCGCTCAACCTCGCATCGGTCATCGGTATCGCTGCATTGACGACCTTCGCGTTCACCAACATCGATTTCTTTGGCGACAAAGGTAAGCCGTGGTTCTGGCTGTTTCAGATCCTGGCGATCCTCGGTGCGATCGGTTCGCTGCTCGTGATCTGGAATGCTGTCAAGGCATGGATGAGTTCGCATCGACGCATCTGGGGCAAGTTGATGGCCACGGTGTTAGCCCTGGCGTGTTTCGGCTTCCTCTGGTTCGCGATCGTAACTAATCTGTTGATACCGCGAAACACTTATTAAATTGAGATCAGAAGCACGGGACTCTGAATGACCATGTCATTGGAGTCCCATGCGTTTCAGGACTTCGACGAAATTCACTGAAACGATCGCCTCGAATCGTGTCCTCGGAGTCGCGGCCGTCGGCAGCGGCCCGATGCCTTGGATCCAAATACCGCTGAATGTCAGTTCGCGCGTGAATTTGTGATTCCATCCGGCGTAAAGTCGATTACCGCGCGGATAACGATCGCCGTTGATCATCAACGTATCGATCCGGGAGAAACCCGTGTACAGCGTTGTCTTCTTTTTCAAGACCTTCTCGCCATAAAGTCCAAAACCATACCCTTTGCTCGGGTCAACACGCTGGTAGTTTTCAAACCGCATCGTATCGAAGATCCTGAACCTTGGGATCGAGAATTTCACCCCTTGGCGAAATGTGTCCGTGCCCGATTCAAATGTGTAATCTGCCGAGAATGACACGTTCTTATTGATCTTTTTTCTGACCATGAACTGGTGGTAATTCGATTCGTCGAGTCGGTCAAATCGCCGAAAGACGCTTGGCGTGCGGAAATCCCCAAAATGTCCGTTGGTCAAGATGATCTCGTCAAAATACAAATTCTTCGGCGCTTTTATCGAGACACGTTCTCCCATTAGGTAAGCGTCGTTATCATATCCCGTCACCTCTGTGTTCTCGCCGTTATTGGGCGCGATGCCGCCTAATTGCACTTCAAGTTCCTTGATCGGTTTAGCCTGAAAATATAGCTGTTTCAAGAATAGATTCGTTACGGCCTTGCCGGTTCCCCAACCGGTACTTCCCCAGCCGCTGTCTATAGCGTTGCCGGTGTAAACGCCGGCGTAAATCGCGTATTTTCCTTTGCTGTCGAACTTAAAATGCCCTTTACCCTGAAACTGGAACTGAAGCACATCGGCAGCATGAAGATTGATGTTGTTTGTTATGTGTCGATATCGAAACGAAACAACGAGATTATCCATTTCGAACCAGCGCTTGATCTTCTCGGCCCCGGACTTTTCTTGTTTCGCGGCTGTGGTTGGTTGGGGAGGAGGCGAAGGCTGCTGGGCGTCGATGATTCGAGCGGCTGCTAAAACTAGAAATAAGCAGAAAACTAACCAGAGTTTCGAGATCAGTTGAGGATGTAGCATGGCGTTAACAGATTGATAATGATTTATTAACAACTGTTACCATTTAACCTGAATTTCATCTCGTATTATAACACTGTCAACATTGTGTTAACACTTTAGTAACACTGCCAGGAAAAAGATGGGTGATGCGGCTGCAATTCCCGTCAGCATTGAACTAATTTATGTCCAATAATTGCGATCCAGCGATCGGTAATTGATGGCCTCGCTGATATGGGCAGGGCCGATGTCGGCGGCACCTTCCAGGTCGGCGATCGTGCGCGAGACCTTCAGGATACGGTCATGTGCACGGGCTGAAAGACCCTGACGATGCATCGCCTTTTCAAGCAGCGCTTCACTTGCAGAGTCCAG
>CAYTDJ010000395.1:0-3177 GCA_964436265.1 uncultured Chloracidobacterium sp.
CGTCACGTGTGTGGCGAATTCGGTCGATTGGCCGTAGTCGATGCTGGCGGTGTCGATGCCGAAGGCCTTGAACTTACGGTTCTCGATGAGCCATTTTGCCGCGTCGGGATGCAGGCCGGGGAAATGGAGGTCCTTGACCTCGTCAGGCCCTTTTTGGTCCGTGCCTAGGTAGCTCTTTTTATCCGGCCACCGCGACGCAAAGCCTGTCTGCAGAAGAATGATGCTCCATTCGGGGATCTTGCCGTTCGCGGTTTCCCACGCTTTTATGTCATCGACGGTTATCAAATAATCACGGTCAGCCGATGCCTTTGCCGAAACATCGATCTTTATCGCGGGGCCGATCAGGTTGCTCAACTCGATCTGGTCTGCGGTCTTTTTACCCTCTGCAAAGTGGACGGGTGCGTCTAAGTGGGTGCCGCCGTGTTCGGCTGCCGAATAGTTGTATGCCGAATAGTAATAGCCTTTTTCGGTTTTTCCTTCTGCTACCGTTGTCCGTTTGAACGGCTCCGCAGTTACCCAATAGATCGTGTCGTCGCCGAAATCATGCGTGAGATCGATCCAGCTTCCGGCAATCGGATCAACAGCTTTTTGTCCGCAGCCGGCGAATAGCAAAGCTAACAAAAGTAATGATCTGAGTTTAATCATCTCTTCCTCCGATGTTTCTATTAACAGCTATTACCTTTGTTTCCTCTTTTTGAGGTCAAATACCTCTCCCGAGTTCAAAAAACTCAACAAAAACGGCTCCTTTCCGTTGTTCGAATGAACGAACATCACCTGTGTTTTTCCCGAAACCGTAAGTTTTCGGTTATCTTCGATCAGAACCGCGGTGTCTTCGTCGATGCCGATACCGAGCATCTTCGGGTTCGAGATGATCAGGCCAAAAAGTCGGCTGTATCTCTGACGCACAAGAAAATGCTGATCGAATATCACATTCAGTATCAGGCCCAGCCCTTTGCGGACGCCGACCTTTTTGCCGTCAAGTATCTTGAGATCCGCTTCGCCGGTCATCATCGGGTCGGACATCACGGCCGCTCCGGCGCTCGTTCCTCCAAAAGGCGTGCCGGAATTGTACTTTGCTTTTATCAATTGTAGAAGTTGATCGTCGGCGAGCACATCCATGATGCGGTTCTGGTCGCCGCCGGAAAAGAAAACGCCCGTAGCGTTATTTAGTTGTTCGACGAATCTCGCTCGTTTTTCCATATCGAGCGGGCGAACGGGCGCATGTTCGACAATGCCTGCACCCGCAGCCTGAAAACCTTTGTTCAAAGCCGCAAAGCTTTCATCAGGAACACCGCTCGCCCATGTGATCATCAAAAGACGCGACTTCGCACCGCCGCTCCACTCGACAAATTTCTTCATCGCGTCAGGCGGACGTTCGCCGCCGCCGACAACCAGAAGCCGCTGCTGTCCAAAAACTGAAAAGCACGCGAAAGCCATTACTGCCAGCGTGCCAATTAAAATTCTTCTCGGTCTTGAACTTCGCATAATCTTCAATAGATATCTGCTTCTCCTTTCGGTCGGGTCTTCCAACGTTTGTGTATCCACAGCCATTGATCGGGATACTGCCGAATGATCTTCTCGATCTCCATCGTAAAAGATCTCGTTGTTTCCAAGATGTCGTGTTCGCGGTCACCGGTTTGCGATGGTTCGAGGATGGCTCCACGGACGATCTTGTATCGTTTCTTCTCACCATCGTAAACACAGAAGAACGGAACGATAACTGAGTTGGTCCTGATCGCGAGCATCGCGGGCCCGGCGGACGTGCAGGCATCGACACCAAAAAAGGGCACGAAAACACCTTCTTTCGGGTGAGCGTTTATGTCTGCAAGAACTCCAAGGATCTCTCCGTCGCGGAGCATCTTGATCGCGGTCATCACCGAATTTGATTTATTTATCGGTGTGTTCCCGAAACGTGTTCGAATGCGGACCGTAAGTTCCTCGATCAATCGATTGTCGAGCGGCCTTGCGAGATATGCGATCGGTTCGTGCAATGCCGCAAAAGCAAATACAAGTAGTTCCCAATTTCCCAGATGTCCTGTGGTGATAAGAACACCTCGCTTTTCCTGTTTTACTCGGTGATAAAGTTCCTGAGATTCTTCGTCGAGATCGAAATCGACGATCCGTTCGATCTTAGCCGGCGTCGTTTTCAGAAACTGACTGACCTCGCCAAGCACGCGGCCGAGATTCGCGAATGTACCTTTAAGCAACATTTCGCGTTCGCTGACCGGCAAATCGGGAAAGGCGATCTCGAGATTCTTCATGCCCGTTCGCCGAAGGCTTCCTAACACGCGATAGCCGATCCTTGCGATCCCGACACCAATGCCGACGGCGACTCCTCGCGGCAATAGGCCAAGACCGCCCAACACCGCCCGGGCAAGCAGATATTCGATCCAGATCTGGGTTTTGTTTTTTCTGGCCATCCGCGGGGATCAATCGGCAAATCTCTTGAATGCGAGAACTGCGTTCAGCCCGCCAAATGCAAATGAATTTGAGATCGCAGCAGCTATCGATCCTTCGCGTGCCTCATTGGCTATCACATTCACACGGCATTCGGGATCGAGCTCGGTAAAGTTCGCATTCGGCGGCAGCACCGAATAATACATTCCCAAAACCGTTGCTGCTGCCTCTATGGCGCCCGCCGCTCCGAGGGTGTGGCCGTGCATCGATTTGGTCGAACTGACGGGAATGTCATCGGCACGGTCACCGAAAACCGATCGTATCGCGTTCGCTTCCATCGGATCATTCGCCTGTGTCGCGGTTCCGTGGGCGTTGATATAGCGAATATCCTCGGGAGCGAGCGACGCATCGTCCAAAGCGGCTTTGATCGCTTTTGCGGCGCCTTCGGCCAGCGGCATCGTAAGATGATGCGCGTCCGCAGACATTCCAAAGCCTACGACCTCACCATATATCCTTGCCCCACGTCTTTTGGCGGCTTCCATCTCTTCAAGCACGAACATCGCACCGCCTTCGCCGAGGATCATCCCGCTGCGGTCCCTTGAGAAAGGGCGACACGTGTCCGGCGCGACTACGCGCATCGCTTCCCATGCTTTCAAGTTTCCATAACATAGAGGAGCCTCGCTTCCGCCCGCGATTGCAGCGTTCAGCGTCCCCTGTCGAATGAGCCAAAATGCCTGGCCGATCGCGTGGTTCGCAGACGAGCACGCCGTCGAGGTCGTG
>CAYTDJ010000396.1:0-3154 GCA_964436265.1 uncultured Chloracidobacterium sp.
ATGTTTCAATGCGCGTTCGATATTGAGAATGCACTGAACGGTTTGGGCGTATGCATCGCCAATGCCTACTATGTTGCTGTCTTCATCGGTAGCGGTCGTTCCCGTGACGTATATCCGGTCGCCGACGCGGACCGCACGCGAGTAACCAACGATCGATTCCCATTTTGCTCCCGAATTGTATCTTTCGCGATGCTGCATCTATTTTACTTTTACGAAATATGTGCCGTTGAAACGGTAATGAATATACTTGTCTGTCACCCGGCCCTGCGGCACGTCATCGTCTTCGATGACGACCGGAAAGCGAAATTCCCGATTCGCTTCATCGAAGAAAAACAACCTGATCGGGCGTTCGGGATGGTCGACCACCGAGAAGAAGTCGTAAGCAAATCCGACCGTGTGAGTCAGGCCGCTCGATGTTCGAATGAGCCTCGCCCTACGGTCTAGTTTTTCTCCGAGAATTCGAACGGCATCGAGCGACTGGCCCGAAAGCGACGATGACGCAATGAATGTCGAGTTGATCAGGTAGATCGTATTCGTTTTAGTCGGCACCTGGAAGATCTGCGTATAGAACGGTCCGGCCGATTCTTCGTCACCCGTTTCAGACCATGTATAAACCTTTCCGCTTTTCCCCTGATACTGAAAAACGCTGGCATAATCGTGCATCGTTCCGCCGGTTTCCGTGTCCCAGGAGTAGATGCGGAGTTTTCCATCATTCGATGTAGTAATGAACATCTCCTCTTTCAGTTTGGGAAAAGCGTACTTTAGGATCGCCGGTCGATTACCGTTTCGCACCAATTCGTTTCGCACCTGCCTGTTTGCCGCCGCTGACTTTTTGTCATCATAGGAACCTGCGTAAGTTCCGTATTTCGAAACGTCTTTGAGATGCTTTAAGAGTCCCCGCTCGACTTCGGCGGGAGATTGCGCAGCCACAGCGAGCACGCAAACAAACATGAAAAGAATGGTAAAAACTATTCGCATTATCGAAGGGTCTTTCTGATCAGTCAGCCACTATCGGGCCGTAGAGATCGGGACGGCGATCGCGGAAGAACTGCCATGTGTTTCGAACTTCGCGGATCATGTCCATTTCAAGATCGGCGACGATCAACTCATCCTGATCGCGTGTGCCGACCGCAAGCATTTGACCGCGGGGATCGCAGAAATAGCTCTGTCCGTAAAATTCGCCGATATTCCATGGAGCCTCTGTGCCGACACGGTTTATAGCACCGACAAAGTATCCGTTTGCTACGGCATGAGCAGGCTGTTCGAGCTTCCAGAGGTACTCGCTCAAACCGGCAACCGTCGCCGAGGGATTGAAGATGATCTCGGCTCCGTTAAGGCCGAGACATCTTGCTCCTTCGGGAAAATGACGATCGTAGCAAATATAGACACCGATGCGGGCAAACGCAGTATCGAAACATGGGTACCCGAGGTTACCCGGACGAAAATAGAATTTCTCCCAAAAACCGGGGGCAACATGCGGGATGTGCGTCTTGCGATATTTGCCTAGATACTTGCCGTCGGCGTCGATCACTGCGGCGGTATTGTAGTAGATGCCTGAGATCTCCTCTTCATAGATCGGCACAATGATGACCATGCCGAACTGTTTCGCGACGTCTTGCATCAGTTTTACGGTCGGCCCGTCCGGCACTTTTTCGACGGCCTCGTACCAGCGCGTCTGCTGCTCGGCGCAGAAGTAAGGCGTCGTGAAGATCTCCTGGAAACAGAGCATCTGCACGCCCTGTTTGGCAGCGTCCTCGACGAACTTCATCTGATTATCGATGTTCGCTTTCTTTATCTCATCGATCGGGGCGTCCGCAGGCGCGACGTTGTGCGCTTGTATCAACCCGCATTTGATCGTTCTTGGCATATCGGTTTTCTCTCTATTCAGTGTCCGGCCGCGACCGATTCGAACCGCTTGTCATCGATCTTCGGATTGTTTTTCAGGGAAACTATTTTCGACGTCCAGCGGATGTTCGGCATCGAGTATTTTACCGTCGCCGGGAGTTTAACACCGCCGAATGATCTGTAATCAAGATAGTCCACCTGATAGGTGTAATTTCCGAACATGGTCGGCGTGGCGGTAGAACGACGAACAAGCAGGCCGGTGGCGACGTCAAAGAACAGGCGTTCGCGGGTTCCGCTTGCTGCCGTTGCAAAGACAACGTAAACCTCATGCCCGTCGATACGATCGAGGGTCCGATATTCCATTTTCGGATATATCTGCTTGATCTTTTCGGGTGCGGAAAGTTCGCCTTCGCGGCGAAGCTGCTCGGCCTCGTCCGGCTTCATATAGATCGCAGCTTTATTACCTGCCTTCCAGCCCTTCGTTCCGTCAAAGCCCTCGGTCACCGCCGTAGTGCCGTACATCGTTTCCGAAAAATACTTACCTTCCTTGAACCATTTATTCTCGGGCTCAGTTGTTTTGCCGTCGGGTTCGACGCGAACAGACTTGATCTCGCGGGCGGTCACCTTTGCCAGCTTTTGAACGCCGCCTAAAGCAGCAAGGTATTTATCTATTATCTGATCGACAGTCGGTTTCGTTTCCGGCTGTTTTGGACGTTCGGCAATAGGTTCGGGTGATAGGTTGACCTGGGCCTGCGGATGTTCGAGTCCGTGATGACAAGTATTGCAGCTCACTTCAGGACGGCCGCGGAAATGATCTTTGTTCAGCGACATGGTCATCTTTATCATGTCCCGTGCCGTCTCTTTTTCCTTCTTGCCGTCTTTTTCAAAATCTTCGCCGTAATGGCAGAAATCGCAATTGACGCCAAGCGATGCTGAAAAGATATTCATCACTTTGCCGAGCTGGTCGGCAGGCATGTCGTTCAATACCTTTATGTTCTTGAACCGCTGGCCTGCGGTCTCGACCTGCGATGTGCGAGTCTGGGCGCGCTGATTTGAAAAGGAAACCACGAGCCCGCCAAAAACGCAGGCTGCGAAAATAAATACCAGTTTGATCTTATGTTTCATTTATTACAGGTTTATGTAGGTTTGAACGGCTTAAGGCCCAATGAAAAACAAACGCGACTCCAAAACCGACAAACCAGGCGTAGTCGTAAAGCACTCTGAGACTTGGAATTATCAGCCCTATCCAGGCAAAAATGCAACCCAAAAGCGTGGCAATGACGGCCGACCAATTCCAGCCGCCGTATTC
>CAYTDJ010000397.1:0-3133 GCA_964436265.1 uncultured Chloracidobacterium sp.
CTTCGGGATCGGCTGACGCCCGCTTTGCGATCCGTTCGGCGGACAGCTGGATCGGCGTGAGGGGATTTTTGATCTCGTGCGCCATCCGGCGGGCGACCTCTTGCCAGGCAGAGGCACGCTGTGCGGCAATAAGTTCGGACAGATCCTCGATGACAAGTACCACGCCGCTATTTTCGGGCAATGCAGTCGCAGTCAAAGAGATAGGCGATCCTTCCAGAGATATGCCTCCATTTCCAACTGGAAGGGCCAATTTGGTCTGTTCGGATGCGTGACCTATGCGCTTGGCACGAGCGATAACTCGTTCAAATATGGTGCGATCTGCTTCCCCCAGGTGATCCAGCAATCCGGTACCCAAAATGTCGACCCGCTCGAGTCTCAGAATAGACCTCGCAGACGGATTGATCGTACTGATAAGCCCCTCCGAATCAACAGAGATAACCCCTGTCGGGAGCGAAAGGAGAACTGTCTCGATATACCGCCTCCGTTCGGTCAATTCAGCCGCATTAGCCTCGAGCTTTCCTGACATTTCATTAAAGGTCCAAACGAGTAACGCAAGTTCATCCTCGGCCAATACTTCCACACGGTGCCCGAGATCGCCCTGTGCGATCCTTTCTGCCCCCTCTGCAAGTGCCTTTATGGGAACGGTCAGCCCTCGAGCTATGTAAAACGCAGTCCACGACGATGCAAAGATCAGCAAAAAGGTCAGGACACCAAGGGTCAGAAAACCTATCTGTCTTACCGTTGCCTGTTGACCTTTAAGCCGGTCGAACTCAGATAGTGAATCATCGACCATCAGGCTGACGCTCTCTGTATCCCGAAGGTTCGGGGCAATTATTAGTCGATGGCCGTTTGCGAGCACCGCAGTCGCCGCATCGATCCCAACGCCGTCACCTAGCGAGGGATCGTCAAATCTCCCAGATCTAATTAAAGCGATCTCTGGCCGTGAAGGATCAGTTTTTGTGGAAACGACCGTACGATTCTGTTCATCCAGAATTTCGGCATAAGCGAGATCACCTGCCTTTACGAGCTTTTCCAATGTCTCTTCGCTAACTGGCCGGCCATCCAATGAGGCGGCGATCATATTCGCGGTCTCTTGAAGCCGAGTAAACTGTTCAGCATTCGATTTGTTCTGTACTTCGCGGGCCTCGCGGACGACATTTTCAGGTATCTGAGTGAACCAGCGGTCAAGAGCGCGATTCAGGAAAAGATAAGAGAAAACTGCCATTGCGACGATCGGCAGAATGCTCACCAGCGCAAAATAAAAGAACAGACGCGATTTGATCTTGGAGCCTAGCTGGAGCGTACGACGCTCGCGCATCAGCTTTACCAGGCTTCGGAGGAAAATAAAGCCGAATATCACGAACGCTGCGACGTTGAGCGAAGAAAGTCCGTAAAGCAAAAGGGTGTCGCTGGCCGAATCGACAGAGAGATCTTTCCAGAGATTTGACGACTGGAAAAGGATAAGGAGTATCAGCAGTCCAACCACTAATACTCCGAGAATTATGAGTAATAATCGGCTTTGCTTTGGAGCTTTCTCTTTCACTGCGACTGCAAGTTTAACACAGTTCCGACCGTAATTTTTCGTGGGTTGTCGGGACTTAAAGAGTCGGCTAAACTCAGTGACATCAATGAAATCTGTAGAAATTCTATTTGGTAGCGACGGCAAGCTTCGCAGCGGATGGCGGTTTACGATCTTCATTCTTGGCTTCATATTCGCTGGTTTGGTAATAGGTACTGCGGTTGTTGCGGCCCTCGTCGGCATCTCGAAAGAGACCGCCCCCGGGACGTCGACATTCTTCGTTGTAAACGGGCTGGTGTCACTGTTCGTCGCTCTGCTTATCGGTTGGCTCTGTGGAAAATATCTCGAAGGACTGCCCTTCACTGCCCTTGGCGCCGGGTTCTTAAAGGGTTGGTGGTTACGCTTTGTATTCGGACTTTTGATCGGAGTTTTGACGTTTTCGCTAGCGGCGGTGATCGGGATCGCGGCGGGCGGATTGTCGTTTCAACTAAACGCGGACGCTTCACGATCATCCATTCTCACGACTCTCATCGTGTCATTCCTGATCTTTGCGGCCGCGGCGGCTTTCGAAGAGGCACTCTTTCGCGGATACATTCTTCAGACGTTTATTCGTTCGGAAATGACCTGGTTCGGAGTATTACTGACCTCGACACTCTTTGCGACCGTGCACAATGCCAATCCATCCGCAAATCTTTTTTCGTGGCTGAATACTTTTGTTGCGGGGATCTGGTTCTCCGTCGCATACCTGAGGTCACGCGATCTCTGGCTGCCGTTCGGCCTGCATCTTGCCTGGAATTGGACACAAGGATCGATCTTCGGCGTAGAAGTAAGCGGCATTACCGAAATTGTGAAGGCGCCTATGATGCGAGAAACCGATATCGGCCCGGCATGGATCACAGGCGGCGATTATGGAATAGAGGGCGGGATCATTACGACGATCGCACTGATCGTGTCGGCGACGGCAATTTACTTTATTCCTTTTAGCGGACGAATCTCAGTATCGACGGATTACAAATTAGGTGCTGACCCTACATCGTCTGGATCTTGAACGAAATATCGACCGCCCTTGCCGAGTGAGTCAGCCGCCCGACAGATATCAGATCGACACCGGCTTCAGCGAATGAACGCACGCGGTCAAGGTCCATTCCCCCGGAAGCCTCGATCAGTACATTTGGATTCATATCGCGCGACATCTGGACCAATTTCGCAGCTTCGTCCGGTGTTTGGTTATCCAACATCACGATATCGGCACCGGCTTCGATCGCTTCACGAAGCTGTGCCCAATTCGTGATCTCGACCTCGATCTTGTGCAGATGACCGGCCATGTCCTTTGCCGCCCGAACGGCTTCGGTCACGCCGCCGGCCAGGGCGATATGGTTGTCCTTGATCAAAACACCATCGTCGAGCCCCATTCGATGATTCTTTCCACCGCCGATCGTCACAGCATATTTTTCGAGCAAACGGAGTCCCGGCGTCGTCTTTCGTGTATCGACGATCGCCGCTTTGGTTCCTTCGATCGCCTTCACATATGCTCGCGTCAGAGTCGCAACTCCCGACATTCGCTGAAGAAGATTCAGCGCGACCCGTTCGCCCGTCAATAGCACATCCGCATAT
>CAYTDJ010000398.1:0-3128 GCA_964436265.1 uncultured Chloracidobacterium sp.
GTTCCTCGTGAATCCGCTTTCGATCCAATTCACTCTGCTGGATGTCCCACCGGTCGCCTCTGATCGCTCCCTCATGAACTAATCGAACTCTACAAATCGGAGCCTTTACCGAACTACGAGACCAGGAGTAGTTCTAGAATTCGGCTCGGTACCACACCGGGTGTGAAAATGCTGCCCGTTCTCTTGCGAGACGAGAATCCTGCTCGGCTTTTGCGGGTTTCTCGGATTGACAGAGAAAGTGCCGATCGAGCGTGATTTGCTAATAAGGTTCGCACATCCAATCTGATTTCCGAGATTGTCATGAATCTGCCCTTTGCGGGCCGTTTAGGTGAAGATCTCGACGGACGGCGAGGCTTGCACAACAAGACACAGTTGTGAAGTGCAACAACGCGCACACGGCGTGATGTTGCACAGGCCAAGGCTGGGTGCTGAATCGCACTGAAACCTACGGCACAAAGTAACGGATTTCGTTCGAGATAGATAGTTCGAGTGGGCCGCAACGGCAGAGCGGCCCAAATCTTAAAGGTCCGTTCTCATATTTAACTTTCGACCCAAAACGCTCTTAAAAAACTTAGTATTTTTGTCGCTCGGGCTTCCGTTATAATCCGGGGCGTCGGAAAGAAATGCATCTTGACCTTTGTGCATCGAGTCGTCCTTATTTGAGAGGATGTGGGCCGCTTCGTGGTAAGCCGCTCCTGCAAGTTCTTTGGGACTTCCTTGAAAACAACGATCGAAATAGACTTCGCAGATCTTCAAATTCAGGTCGGTCATTCCCAATATGTTTGTATTTGCCCTGGCCCTGTCTACTGCCCCTCCCACTTTCCAAATTCGGCTGTAACCAACACTTGCTACAACATAAACGATCACGTCGGTCTCGAGGAGCTGAGGGGCCCAGTTGTCGGGTCCCCACCACACTTCGATCGATGAGAATTTTTGGCTTTTAGCTATTGTCGGGCCAAGATAGGTTTTCAGGTAATTGACAGCTTTCCCAGCGGCCTTTCCAATTCCATTGTCTCCAAAATACGGGCGATCCTCGGATGAGACGATATCCTTGAGGTATAGGGTAAACGGAACTCCCATTGCTTTCCTCCTGAATTGTTTTGATCAGTTTAAGTAGTTGTAGCCGGAAAGTTTAGACTGAATCTTTCCCGAAAGCAACCTTTCTTCTACTTCGAGCATTATCAAAAAGAACAATTGCTCATGTTACTATCCCGAACTATGCGAATTTTCATCATTGCAACTCTCGTCTTTTTATTTACTGGTATCACCTTGGCCCAGAACGATGCCGAAAAGGTCTTCAATACTGAAAAGGCGTTCGAGAAAATGGTAGCCGAAAAAGGGATCAGAGACGGATTCATCGAGTTCATGGCACCCACGGGGATCATCTTTCGGCCCGAGGCCGTGAATGCACGGGACTCGTTTGCCAGTCGCCCGGCATCGCCCGCTTCACTGACATGGAATCCTATCTGGATCGACGTGTCCTCAAACGGCGCGATCGCGTACAGCATTGGCAACTCGGTATTCCGCCCGAAAGGCAAGGATGATCCGAATATGATATTTGGCCATTACCTTTCGATATGGAATCGTCAGGCGAATGGCGAGTATCGCGCTGCGCTCGATACCGGAATAAACCATGAAAAGCCGGCTTCGACACCGACCGAATGGCGATCGCCGGCTGACACCGGTTTAGAAAAGAACGAGAGACGGATCTCCGCGGCTGACTCGTCGACCGGATTCTACGAGATGGCCGAAAAGACGGGTTCGGTCAAAGCGTACAAGTCATACTTAGCGGACGATGCAATTTTGATGCGTGACGGCCGACAGCCTTTGATCGGAAAAAAGGCTGCGATCGACTATCTAAGCGAACAAAAACCTAGAGTGTTGTTTGCGAAGCGGAAGGCATTTATTGAGGCCGCCGATATGGCATATGTTTATAATCTCTACACTTTGGTCGATCCAAAGGGAGCCGAGCTCGAGAGAGGAAATTTCGTTCAAGTATGGAAGCTTCGTAAAGGCAAATGGCTTATTGCGGCAGATGTCTGGGTCGTTATTCCCAAAAAGTAATAGGCGGGCCGCAGCTCGCCTTCGATTGTTCAAAAAGCGGAAATCTCAAAGGCATTAATAGCTTGCGTCCATCGAGACCTTTTTGCCAATATTAGTCGCCATGAACTGAGTGTTTTCATCGGTCGGGTTTCCGTTGTAGTCGGGAGCATCTTTGAGAAATCCGTTCTTGTTCTTGTGCATCGAATTGTCCTGATTTGACTTAATGTGTGCCATTTCGTGATAGATGGCTCCGGCGAGTTCTTTCGAACTGTCCTGAAACATTCTGTCGGCATATACCTCGCAGATCTTCTTGTTCAGATCGGTCATTCCTAATATATTTTCGTTCGCCTCTGCGGTTGCGACCGTACCGCCTTGTTTTTTGATAACACTTTTTTCGATGTTCCTTACCAGATATACGATCACATCGGTGTCGACAAGCGACGGTGTCGTTCCGTCCTCCGCGATCACCGCGTCGAAGCTGTCGAAAGTTGTTTGCTTGTCTTTTATTGATCCCAGATAGGTTTTTAACAGCGTGATCGCTTTCTCAAATGGTTCACGTTTTCCACCCTTGTACTTAACATATAGTTTGAACGCCGCCATATCCGAATTGCTCCTTAAAGATGTTGAATAGATCTATGGGCTTGAAGTCCTCGCCCGCAGTCAAACATGGGAAATGGTAACGCCAGAGACATTATCTGAGCAATGACGAGTATAGTGAGGCGAATTTGCTTAGACACCACCCGAGTGGGTAGTCAAATACTTCGTCTTGGTGGAAAGCTCCGCTAAACGAATGCCTCGGTCCCAGCGATATCGTCATAAACGCAAAATTCACGAATTCTCGCCCTGCCTTGATAAATGGACCAATAGAACGCAAAATTTCACTGCGTGAAAACCCATTTTGACAAAGTCGTTGAACTGCTGAGGCTCGAGGCGTCGTCCATCGAACATGCGACAGTGAATCTGCGTGAAGAGGATGTCAACGAAGCGATCAGCCTTATAGGGAAATGCGAGGGCAAATTGATCGTTACGGGCGTCGGTAAATCCGGTGTTATCGCACAAAAGATTGCCCAGACCTTTACAAGTAC
>CAYTDJ010000399.1:0-3117 GCA_964436265.1 uncultured Chloracidobacterium sp.
TGTTTGCTCAGTCCGATTATGTGATGGCCTTTGAAGAGATCTGGAAGTTTTTGAAAGAGAATAAAGTTATTCAATGAAGATCACAGATATCAAGGCAACGACCGTTACTGTGCCGCTGGAAGCTCCGCTTAGACACGCCGCGGGTTGTCATTGGGGTAGGTTCGTACGGACCATCGTTGAAGTAGAGACCGATGAAGGAATCACCGGCCTCGGTGAGATGGGCGGCGGCGGCGAGTCGGCCGAGGCCGTGTTTCGGGCGATGAAGTCATATCTCGTCGGACACGATCCGGCTCGGCTTGAGGAGATGCGGTTTAAGATAGCAAACCCGACGGCGTCGCTTTATAACAATCGCACTCAGATACTTGCTGCATTAGAATTCGCCTGCCTGGATATCATTGGAAAGAAATGGGGCGTACCGGTCTACGATATTTTGGGGGGGAAGCTTCAAGACGAAGTGCCGTTTGCGTCGTATCTTTTCTTTCGGTATCCAAATCCCAGGACGGGCGAGGGCGAAGTGCGTACGGTCGATCAGCTTGTTGCGCACGCAAAAGACCTGAAGAGCAAATATGGTTTTTCTGCGCACAAGCTCAAAGGCGGAGTCTTCGACCCGGTTTACGAACTTAAGTGTTATCGTGCGGTCGCCGAAGAAATTGGAAGCGGTCCAATGGAGGGAGACTCGTTTCGTTTTGATCCGAATGCGGCGTGGTCAACAGAACAAGCGATCTGGTTCGGGCAGCAGATCGAGGACATTAACAATGACTATCTGGAAGATCCGGTTTTCGGCCTTCACGGAATGCGGCGAACCCGCGAAAAAGTGCGAATGCCACTCGCTACCAACACGGTCGTTGTAAATTTCGAACAGCTTGCAGCCAATGTGCTCGATACGGCCGTTGATGTGATATTGCTTGACACAACTTTCTGGGGCGGGATTCGACAGTGTGTTAAGGCGGCCGGCGTCTGCGAGACGTTTCAGCTCGGCGTTGCCGTACATTCATCCGGTGAGTTGGGTATCCAACTTGCATCAATGCTTCATCTTGGTGCAGTGATCCCAAATCTCACGTACGCCGCAGATGCCCATTACCATCAGTTGACCGACGATATCATAAAAGGCGGACTGATGAAGTATGAGGGCGGCAAGATCCGGGTACCGGACGGCCCGGGGCTTGGTGTAACACTAGACCGCGAAAAGCTAAATGAATATTCCGAGCTGTATCTGAGGCTTGGCGGTTACCCGTACGATCAAGATCCGTTGAGGCCGGAATGGACACCGACCGTACCGAACAACCGCTGGGCCGATCCGAACGACGACCGCTGCCCGGAGATACCGTATTGAAGAAGTTATGAAGCAGCTATTTTTTAGCGCTGTCGCACTTGTCTTGATCACCAACTCGACCTTACCGCAATGCGAGATCTCAGTTGGCAAAGGCGAATCTGCAAAGGAGTGGAACGAGAACTTTACGCGTAACGGCCCGGGATGGACTGGTGCGGATACGACTGTTTCGGTTGAACTCCCGAATGGCGACTCGGCGTTTTTCTTTTCCGATTCTTACATAGCGGAGGATCCAGCGAAGCCGGGCGATGGGTCGGTTTACACGAATGATAACGGACTTCGATTGCGCAAGCCGAACTGCCTCCCGCCGATCTGCGGGCCGGCACCCGAGGTGATCCATTATGTTTACAACAGCGTGGTTATACGCTCAAAGGACGGCAAGACGATGCGAACGCTTACAGGGCCAAAGGATAAGAACGGGTATTCGACCTCCTTTTTCAAACCGAAAAGCGACAGCCCGAATCATATGTACTGGCTCGGTGATCCGATCATAGTCGATGTCGCGGGAAAGAAAAAGATCTGGATGTTTTTGAACGAATGGGACGTTGCGCGACCGTACGACAAGAGCTTCTGGATCAGATATCGTGCACAGGCCATCGCCCAAATGGATGCCGAAACTCTGGCGATCGAAAAGATCGTCGACCTGAAAAACAAATTCGACGAGGCGGTATGGGGGATATCTCTTTGGCTTAGCGATAGGAATGAACTCTACATCTACGGTATGCGAAACGAGGGCGACATAAAGACAGAGACTAAGTCTTCGCTTTCGATCGCCGACAAGTACAAAAAGCTTTACATCGCAAAGGTCGACGCGTCGAAAGGGCTCGAATTTACCGTCGATCTGAAAAACTGGACGGCTTGGGACGGAAAGGAATTCTCGAAGGATCTGAATAGCCGCAAGTCGATCATCCCCGAAAAGGACAGCATTAGTGATGAACTGACGGTCCGTCGACTTAACATCAACGGAAAGCCGACATTTGTGATCGTCTCTTTCGATACCTCGGTGGGTTATTCCGAATGGAAGGACCTGTATCTCTATTCTGCTTGCGAGCCGCAGGGTCCATTTACGACAAAACATCATTTCTATCGAACGCCGACCGCCGGACAGACGAAATTGCCGGGCATGACCGGATCTCAGTCCCTGCAAAGCGGACTAAGCGTCTATAATCCACATATGCATCCGCAGTTCATTGAGAATGGAAAGATGCTTGTTTCCTATAACAGCAACCTGCCGTTCGGTTCGAAGCCGGGAGATTCGATCTATGCTGATTTCTACCGCCCGAGGTTCGTTTGGGTGCCGATCGAGGGACTACAAAGATAGATGAAACTTGTTGCATTTGATCCGAAGAATTTATCTCAAACAGGAGAATTCCGTTATCGTATAGGAGCGTTGGTTGAGGATGATCGGATCGCTGATCTCACTCCCTCTATCCTTCCTTTGGGCCTCAGCGTATCGGAGATCCTTCGAATTTACGATCTCTCAACTAATTTTATTGAGCCTGCGATCGATGCCATATTGAGCAGTGAGCTGCCTTTGATCGATATCGAAGACGTACAGCTTGCGGCACCAGTGCCCATACCAGGGAAGATCATCTGCATTGGATTGAATTACCGGAACCACGCGATCGAAAGCGGGATGGAGATCCCCAAGTCGCCGATCATTTTTTCAAAATTTGGCACGTCGGTCGCAGCTCATAACGAACCTATCTCGATACCTGCTGGGAGTGATCAAACGGATTACGAAGCCGAACTTGCGGTTGTAATAGGCCGCCGTGCGAAAGACGTTT
>CAYTDJ010000400.1:0-3116 GCA_964436265.1 uncultured Chloracidobacterium sp.
TGGGCACCTCTTGAAAAAGCAATACTCTCAGCCATGCTGGAAGTTTATAGGTCGAAAAGTTCGGCTGCAAATGCCAGATCAATGTCTACCGTGTATAATTTGCGTGTTTTGGAAAGTGTTTCAAAGATAATATCAGTAGCGATCGGAGGTGCCTTCGGCGCTGTTGCCCGTCATTTGATCAACATTTCACCACTCGCCGGAATTTTCGAGAAATTCCCGTTCCCTACGTTCGTTATAAACATCACGGGCTCCTTTCTGATCGGATTCCTGCTGATCCTGCTGACCGACAAGGTCGACGTCGGCGATAACCTACGAATGGCGATCATTGTCGGTTTTCTGGGAGCATTTACGACTTTTTCCACATTTGAGATCGAGATCTACGGGCTGGTCAAAGAGCGTCTCTTTCTTACTGCTTTAACGTACTTGCTGGTCAGCGTGGCGATCGGTTTCATCGGCGTTGTTTTGGGCGTTTCAGCAGCCCGGCGAATCTGATCGACAGGTCCACTAGTTCTCCGTCTCGCCATCGTCCTCTTTATCGTCGTCTTCCGCCTTTTTGCCGATAAACTTGAACTTTCCTGCGTCCGCTGCCGAGATCTTTACGCCCATAAGGTCTGCCGCGAAAGCCATGACCGGATCAGCTCCATTTTGAAGTGCATATCCCGTCGGCCCGACCGGATGATCAGGGATCACGCCGACCTTCTCCAGCCGTTGTCCGTCCGACATTATCAGGTCTGCGACCGTCACGTTCATCCCAAAGAACGAGATCGTCTCATATCCGGGAACGCCGCGGCTGTTCGTCATCGTAATAAAGTTGCTCGTCATCACTGCTCCGGCGCTTACGTCACCTACGATCTTTCCACGCTTTTCAAGCTGGATCACTCTGGAAAAAACCTCTGATGCAGATGCCGAATCGCTGTCGATCAGCACGATCAATTCCCCTTTGAAGGCTCGATCATTCTGCACCTTTGCGACCCTTGGTTTGGATTTTCCACGAATAACGAAATCCGCGATCTTTATCTCGCGGTCAAAGAAATGTCCTACCAGATACTCCTCGATCTTTACGTAGCCGCCGCCATTCCCTCGAAGATCGAGTATGAGTTTCTTGTACTTCGATGCCTCGGACATCATCTTATCGATGTATTTTTTATCAACGGAAAAGGTCTCGAGCTTGCACGCTCCCGCATCCGCATCGATCGTCACGCATCTATAGGGATTCTCCCTTTTCTCGCTTTTTCTTTTTTCTGCTTCTTTTCGTCTTTCTTCTATCGACTTGAATTTGGCGCCAACGAGAAATTCCCTGCTTGTCTTGTCAGGCGACTCGACCGAGAGCTTTATCGATTCCTGGGGGTCTAGAGCGTAAAGTATGTAATTAAGTTTCCACAAATTTCCGCGAGTCGGAATGTAGTCTCCGATCGCGACTATCCGGTCACCTATCTTCAGTCCCTTTGCTTCGGCATCGCTGCCCTTTTTTACATCGGTCACAAAACAGTTTGCGCCTATCATTTGCAGCGTGAACCCGTATTCGACCCGATTGGCGCGATTCGGCGGATAAAACAAAGTGTGCGAATCGTCAAACTCTATAAGGACCTGGGCGATCGCACGAAAGATCTGCCAATTCGCTTCCATCGCATTGATCCTTTCTTCGGCGGCCTTAAATCTTGAATCAAGATCAATGCCTCGAAAGTTCTTGTCGTAATAGCGCTCTTTTAGAACATCCTTGATCTCGTTGAGCATGTTGATGCCACGCTCGCGATTAAGTTTTACGTTGGATTTGCTTGCGGTCTCGCTGACGATCAACTGGCCGGGAGATAACTGGACGATGCCGATCAGAAGAAAGAAAGAGAGAAAAGGTAAAACAATTATCCGTTTCATGAGAGATTCACTTCCTTGGGGTTTGGATCTTCGAAAATTATGGGAATGGTAATTGAAACGCGAAGAGTTTTAAAGCATTTTTTTCAGCAATTCGCGTGAATTTCGCACGTACTGCGAGGCCGCCTCGGCCGTGGGTGCCGTGGCTGTAAGGTGACCCATCTTTCGGCCCGGTTTTGGTTCAGCCTTTCCGTAAAGATGCAGCTTGACGTTGGACTCGGTGAGTGCAGCGGCCCAATTCGGTTCGCCATCGTTCCAGATGTCCCCGAGCAGATTCGCCATCGCTGCCGGTCGATAGAATTCTGTCGAACCAAGCGGCAATCCGCATACGGCACGAACCTGCTGTTCGAATTGCGAAGCGACGCACGGCCCGAAAGTTAGATGTCCCGAATTATGCGGCCGCGGCGCGATCTCGTTTACAAGCAGCTTCTCGTCCTTTGTTAAAAAGAACTCTACGCACATCGTTCCGACGTACTGAAACGTATCCGCGATACTTCGAGCAATATCGATCGCATCCTTAAAAACCATTTCGGATACGATGGCGGGTGCAAACGAGATGTCTAGGATATGGTTCGCGTGTTCGTTTTCGATGACCCCGTAATGGGCAAAGCTCCCATTGGAGCCTCTTGCGCACACGACCGAAACCTCTTTCTCGAAATCGACAAATGCTTCTAGTATCGATTCCTGACCGTTCATTGCCTCAAAGGCCGATTCGATATCTGAACTCTCCTTTATCTTCGCCTGGCCTTTTCCGTCGTAACCGAATCCCGCCGTTTTTAAGACAGCCGGCATTCCGAGATCGTTGGCGGCTCGATAAAGTTCATCGATCAGCTTGATGTGCCGGAAAGGCGTTACCGGAAATCCGTTCTTTGAAAGGAAAGTCTTTTCACGTAATCGGTTCTGTGTCGTATGCAGTATCTGGCCCTTTGGGTGAACGTCAGCAAATTCAGCAGCAGCATTTACCGTGGCCGAAGGCACGTTCTCAAATTCGAATGTAACGACCTCGACAGATCGCGCAAAATCCCGGACAGCATCAAGGTCCTCATACGCAGCCGTGGTCTCGATGTCAGCGACCTGTCCTGTGGGCGTATCGCTGTCCGGGGAGAACGTATGTACGCGATAGCCCATCTTACGGGCTTCGATGGTGAACATACGCCCAAGTTGGCCGCTCCCGAAAACACCAATAGTCGAATTTGGAAGAATTATCTTTGTCACAAAATGAAGAAGCCACAGATTAGCACAGACAG
>CAYTDJ010000401.1:0-3114 GCA_964436265.1 uncultured Chloracidobacterium sp.
AACAGCATTAGCAAGACGTTTTACATACGCCTCTCGGCAGATACGCACGTCTTCGAGGAACATCGAAAGCTCTTCTAGACGAAGCGCTTGCGGAACGTCGACGAGCGCAACGCTCGGATCCGGATGAAAATCAACCAGGATCATGTTTGCACCGGCGATCACGCCTTGAGCGGTGACGTGCATTACATCGAGGATTCCGTCCGAGCTGCGATGTCGGCTGCCAACGGAGTGTGAAGGGTCGATGCAAACCGGCATTCGGGTCAGCCGTTTGACTACCGGCACGTGCGCGAAATCGACCATATTGCGGTGCGGGTCGCCAATGTTGGTCTTCATTCCTCGCAATGCGAATATCACTTTCTGATTCCCTTCGCTAGCAAGGTACTCCGCGGCGTGAAGTGATTCGTCGAGCGTGATCCCGAAGCCGCGTTTGAGCAGCACGGGAAACTCTTGTTGCCGGCCCGCGTTCTTCAACAGTTCAAAATTCTGTGTGTTCCGCGTTCCGATCTGAAGCATTACGCCCGTCGGCCTGCCGGTCGCGTCGAGAGCGTCGTTGATCTCCTCGATGTGCGATTCGTGGGTCACTTCCATCGCGATCACTTTGATCCCGTATTTTCCGGCGAGTTCGAAAACATACGGCAGGCAATTCGGGCCGTGTCCTTGGAACGAATAGGGACTCGTACGAGGTTTATAGGCACCCATTCGCGTACAGACCTGGCCGTTTTCACTAAGGGCTCTCATCATCGATTCGACGCTCTGCGGCGAGTCGACCGCGCAGAGTCCGGCAAAAACGTTGAGATTGTCCTGGCTGAACTCGATCCCCTGATAAGTAAATCCAATACCCCGCGCATCGTCCTTGTGCCTGCCCAACACCCGATACTCCTCGGAAACACGAACGACGTGCTCGACCCCGGGAAACGATCGCATTTCATCAAGCGAAAGCTCCGCCGTGTGCCCGATCAGATAGACCTCGGTCAATGTTTGCTCGGCACCTTGAACATGGTGCACGCGCATTTCTATCTTTGGATAATTGCTCAGATGTGTTTCGATCCGCTTGAACTCACGGGAATCGACATCAATGTTCGGTTTAAGTATCAGGATCATTGCTTATAAAACATCTCAGGAGATCTCGTCGATGAT
Organism: uncultured Chloracidobacterium sp.; assembly: GCA_964436265.1. Classification (GTDB taxonomy): domain Bacteria; phylum Acidobacteriota; class Blastocatellia; order Pyrinomonadales; family Pyrinomonadaceae; genus OLB17. Next base: position 1,138 of record CAYTDJ010000401.1, read on the forward strand.
CTCTTCCGTCAGGCGAACAGTATGGTATCTGCCCAAATAGCGAACGCTTTCTGCCTGCGCGCCCGTCTCATCCAAAGCACCGCGAAGCTCGCTCTCGCTCGCCGGTGCTTGAATATCGAGGTAAAAATTAAACTGTGTCGGTTCGCCCTTTATCGGCCGGCTTTCGATCTTTACAAGATCGATATTGCGGCGAACAAACGGACGCAGTGCATTGTGCAGCGACCCCGGCTGATTCTTCAGCCGGACCACTAGCGATATCTTCGAGCCGTCATTAGACTCGGCCGGTCTTGCAGCGAGGAGCGCAAACCGCGTGTAGTTTTCAGCATGGTCCTCGATGTGTTCGCGCAGTATGGTTCCGCCGAAGATCTTTGCAGCCCTTCGGCTGCCTATTGCCGCTCTCGTGACATCACCGCTTTCGATCGCGCGTTTTACGCTGCCCGCCGTATCGTCTGCGGCGATCCCCTTCATATACGGATGGGCGGCAAAGAATCGTTCGCACTGACCGAGGGCCGCGGGATGCGATTCCACTGTGCGTATCGACTCGATAGTCGCGTCAGGACACGCGACGAGGAAATGCGAAACCGGCAAGACTATTTCGGCGACCATATGAAGGTCGCTGGCCACGAGCAGGTCATAACACCGATGGATCGAACCAACCAGGCTGTTTTCAAGCGGAGAGATTATGTAGTCGGCCTCTCCGGCATCGATCGCACCAAAAAGTTCCTCGAATGTCGGATAGGAGATATACCTCGGTTCTGTCCCTAGAATTCCAAGCGCCGCCGTCTCGCTAAATGTTCCATGCTCACCAAGAAATGCGACACGCGAAGTTCTCTCCAGTCCCGAAAGATCTCCGGAGCCTTTCTGACGAGCCGGACGGGTAAACTTGGTTTGTTGAAGATGCAGCGATTCGTCGATTATCCTTTGAAAGATATTCGCAATGCTATGACCATCAAAAGGGCCGGGATTTTCAGCTACGAGTCTTCCGATCACTTCGTTCTCGCGGACCGGATCGCACAAAGAAGTATCTGCATCCTGTTTTGCCGCACCAACGCGAAGGGCGATCTCGGCTCGCTTATTGAGCAAACTGAGTATCTCGCTATCGATCGCGTCGATCTCTGCCCTCGGATTTTGAATCGGCGTCTCTGCCATATACGAAAAGGTCAGGATAACATTTCGGAACTGATGTACCGAAATTGATAAGTAAAAGTTTTAGGAGGAAATCAGACCTTGATGTAGATGTTCTTTCGGTAAAGCAGCCACATCAGAAAGAGCCAAAAGAGGATAAAACAGATCGCAAATGCCAGCGAGGCGTTTATTGGAGACGCCCACGAAAGAAAGAACGTGTTAAATATCCATTGCTGCAGGGTTATGTCCTTTCCCGCTTCCGGACCCGCGACGCGGATCATGCCCATCAAACGGGCCATTATGCCCGAAAATGCGAACAACGCGAGGGCGTTCATTCCGAAGACGACAAAGGGCCATGCCCATTTTCGATAGCCCTTGATGTCGATGATCCAGTAACAGGATGCGAGCGTCAACAAAGCAAGCCCAGTCGTATAAACAACGTATGAACTCGTCCACAACGACTTGTTTAGCGGAAAAACCAGGCTCCAGGACCAACCGATACCGAGACAAACCGAACCCGCAAAGAACATTCCTGCCGCTGTTTCTATCTTGAAATTTGAGTCACTAACCGACTGCTCTGATCTTCTAGAGATCCATGTGCCCGTTAGCACACCTGTTAGGCACGTAACGATCGCCGGGATCGTTGAGAGGATTCCTTCGGGATCAAAGACCCTTGCCGATCGCCAAATGTGGTTTTCGGTCAGGATGGTCCGATCAAGCCAAGCGGCGAGATTGCACGCCTTATCGTCGATCGTCGTTGCCTCGCATCCCGGAACCGGCACGGCGGTCATCAGAAGCCAGTAGATCAGCAGTAAAGCTACGCCAATAATGGATTGCTGTTTCCAATTAGTA
>CAYTDJ010000402.1:0-3091 GCA_964436265.1 uncultured Chloracidobacterium sp.
GCGTTGTTAAATCCGCCGACGTCCTCGGTCAGCCGGTCCATCTTTTCGTCCGGCATATTTTTTGTAGCCTTGAACATCATGTGTTCAAACATATGCGCAAATCCCGAACGTCCCGGCGGGTCGTTCTTGCCGCCTACGTCGTACCAAACGTGGATCGAAACTGTCGGATTTGAATTATCCTGAACTGAGACGACGCGAAGGCCATTAGCAAGGGTGCGTTCCTTGATGTTCAACGGAGCCAACTTGACCTGGGCCGATATCCCGAGTGTCAGAAGGATCGAGGCCGAGACTAAAGAAAGGAAACATTTCAAACGAAATTGCATATGAATATACCTAGCGAGTAATACTCTTGGAGTCGTTAACCGGTTTGTAGGGATGCCTAAATTCTAATGGTAATCGTAAAATCCCTTTCCGCTTTTACGGCCGAGCCATCCGGCGTCCACGTATTTCTTGAGCAGCGGGCAAGGCCGATACTTAGGATCGCCCAACCCTTCATGAAGCACGTTCAGGATCGCCAGACAAACGTCCAAGCCGATAAAATCGGCGAGAGTCAATGGACCCATCGGATGGTTCATCCCGAGTTTCATGATCTCGTCGATAGATTCCTTTGTGGCTACGCCTTCGTGGAGAGCAAAAACTGCCTCGTTTATCATCGGCATCAATACGCGGTTCGAAACAAAGCCTGGATAGTCGTTACACTCGACCGGCACTTTGCCGAGTCTCTCGGAAAGTTCTTTCACCTTTACATATGTTTCGTCAGAGGTTGCTATGCCGCGGATGACCTCAACAAGTTTCATCAGCGGAACGGGGTTGAAGAAGTGCATGCCAATGACCTTCTCGGGACGACTCGTCGTTGCGGCGATCTTTGTGATCGATATAGAAGACGTGTTTGACGAAAATATCGTCTCCGGGCCGCAGAAGGAATCAAGTTTCTGGAAAATCGTCTTCTTGATATCAAAATTTTCGGTCGCGGCCTCGACGATCAGTGTGCAGTCCTTTAGTTCCTCCAGTTGGGTTGTTGTATCAATGCGGCCAAGGACGTCCGACTTCTGTTCCTCGGTCATCGTCTCTTTCTTAACGAAACGGTCGAGGCTTTTGGAGATATTAGCTAATCCTCGTTCAACGAACTCGCTGGTGACATCGCACATGATCACCGAAAAACCCGCATTCGCAGCCGTCTGTGCGATCCCATTTCCCATCGTACCGGCTCCGATCACACCAATTGTTTCACTCATTGCTTATTAAAAACCTCTTGGAAAGTGTTGAAAATAGAACACTCCAGATTATCGAAATAAATGGTTCAAAACAAATAAGCGGCCGTGGGATAAACACAGCCGCTGAACGAATCTGATGATCACCTTAGGTCACTGCCATTTATAGGGTTCTTGCTGGCGAAATTGTTCGTAAGCTTGTGGCATCGGAGGATTCATCAGTATTGGTTCGTCAGGAATCCGGTCAAAATAGCGTTTTCCCATGTCTGACAAAGCGAACCAAAGTCCATATGCGCCTAATGCCGTCCCAAACGGAAGTACGAATACGCCGCCGCAAAGGAAACTGCAAATATTGAAGATCGATGTGACGATCATAGAGCGTTGTGTAGGCGGGTCGTCGCTTCTAAGGCGACGGCCTAGTTTGATATTGAGTATGACCGTCGTCAGGCCAAGGGCGGCGAACGCGGCGATGATCAGTAAAACAACCGCGATAATGGCTATACCTGCTGCGTCACTGCTCTTTGCATTTATTGCGCTCATAATGATCAGTCCAAACATGACGATCAAATATAGGGCAAAAAACAGGAACATTAAGCCCTGAATGCCAGCGAAAATGAACGAAAAAATGCTAAGAAGGTTTGTGTGCTCCTTTACCCTCATTGCCATATAGACGGAAAACTCCCTTAAAACAAGACGTTTGGATCTGAAGCATTTGCAGAAATCGACCGAAGAGATCAATGCCAGCTGTTGGGTTCGGGCGCAAGTTGACGCCGTTCGAACCGGTCTGCAAGACGCCCGTATTCCGGACTTTCGAAATAACGCCTACCTTCATCGCCCATGAGGAATATTAGTCCCCAAACGCCAAGCGCCGTTCCGAGTGGCATGTTCATCACTGCCATACAGCAGGCAACCATCGCCCAGGTCCGTGCCCACGGTTTTTCATTGCGTAAACCGTATCCTGCTATCAGCTTGGGGATCATGAACAAAAGCAAGCTGCCAAAAGTAATGAGCAATGCAACGATCAAAACGGCAGCGATGAGAGCCGTAGGAGGCCGATCGGGACCGCTTTGCGGCATACCGGCGAATACTACACCGAAAATAGCGACGTACACGACCAAAAGCGCGACAACGATAAAGACCTGAATCCCGGTGTACACCCAAAACAAGAGCCCGAGAAGATTTGCCTGCTCCTTTCCTGTCATAGTTAAACGGCCTCCGTATAGAGACTATACGAAAGGCCGTTGACTGTGTTGCAAAAATCGATCAGACGCTTTCGACCGCCATTGCGACCGAGTTACCGCCGCCGAGGCAAAGCCCGGCGACACCGCGTTTTGCACCGCGGCGTTTCATTTCATAAAGAAGCGTCGTGAGAATGCGGCCGCCAGAGTTACCGATCGCGTGGCCCATTGCAACAGCCCCGCCGTTTACGTTGACGAGATCGGGGTTGATGCCCAATTCCTTCATTACTCCGAGTGCCTGGACCGAAAAGGCTTCGTTAAGCTCGAAAAGCTCTACGTCCTCGAGTGACCAGCCTGCCTTCGCAACAGCTTTCCGAATGCCTTCGACCGGTGCGAGCATTATTAGTTTCGGCTCGATACCGGATACCGCATATGAAACGACTCGCCCGAGAGGTTTTACACCAAGCTCAGTAGCCTTTTCATTTGAGGTAACGACCAAAGCGGAAGCCCCATCGTTAACCCCCGGAGCATTGCCTGCAGTCACGGTACCACCGTCTTTCTTAAACGCCGGCTTTAGCTTTGCAAGCGCTTCTACAGTGGTCTCAGGACGAACCGGCTCATCGTAATCCAACAAGATAGGGTCGCCTTTCTTCTGCGGGATCTCGATCGGTACTATTTCGTCCTTGAATCGTCCGGCGGCCT
>CAYTDJ010000403.1:0-3075 GCA_964436265.1 uncultured Chloracidobacterium sp.
CTCCCGAAAGCATCTTTGTGAAATCAGCCTGAAACCGAAATGTCTGCGAAATGAGGACGACGATAATGAAGCCGGCAACGGTCGCGATCAGCAGATCGGGAGCTTTCGCGGGAGCGTCAAAGATGAACGCGACCATTAACGCCGCCGCACCGAGATACGCGATCGAAGCATCCGCCTTTAGCTCGAGCTTTTTGGTGAGCGAATAAAACTCAAACAGCCCCGCACCCAACGCAAGCACTGCGATCACGACAAATACCCAAACCGTTGCGGGTACATAAGACGGCAGTATGATCGATGCGATCAGGATCGGAAGTGCGACGATAGCTGTGAGGATACGTGTCTTCATTTACATTCTTGACGGTATGGAACTATTCGAACAGGTTGGACAAAATAAACAGGAAATTTGAGTCTTTTGTCACATGCTCCGCTCTTGATCCTGAGTATCCTGCATATCATGTTTACTACTTACACATCTACTTAGACCTAACGTCTCCAAATCGCCGGTCGCGTTTCTGAAAGTCGATGATAGCTTCGAACAGTTCCTTTCGGTGAAAGTCCGGGAATAGCGTCGGCGTCACATAGATCTCGCTATAAGCGATCTGCCATAAAAGAAAGTTCGAGATGCGCATCTCGCCGCTGGTGCGGATCATCAGATCCACCTCGGGAAGGTCGTAGGTGTAAAGGTTTCGCTCGATGTCGGCTTCAGTAAGATGATCGATCACATCGTTGCGGCGTTCAATATCGGCGTAAGCCAGCCGTGCGGCTCTGACGATCTCCGCCCGACCGCCGTAGTTGAGCGCGACATTTAGTTTGGTCCCGGTATTCTCACGTGTCTGTTCGGTAGCCCATGCGATCTCTTTTTGAACGTCGGGTGCCAAGGCATCGATATCACCGATCGCACGAAACCGGATGTTATTCGACTTGACCTCTTTCAACTCGCTTCGGATGTACCGTTTGAGCATCGACATCAAGCCCATGACCTCGGCTTTCGGGCGTTTCCAATTCTCGGTGGAAAATGCGTACAGCGTGACCGCCTCGATCTGCAAACGCGTGACAGTATCGAGTATTACGCGAACAGATTCGGCGCCGGCACGATGTCCGAATATACGCGGCTTTCCACGTTGTTTGGCCCAGCGGCCGTTACCGTCCATTATCACCGCAATGTGCCGCGGCAAACGCGCGGGGTCAATGCGGCCGAAGAGTTTGGCCTCGGCTGAATTTGCCTTTAGAACGCCTGCGAAATTTGGGTGCATCAGCGAATGTCCAATGTTCAGTATCTAATGTCCGAGGTTTCGTCCGATCCGCTATGATTTCGTTTCCCAAAGGTCAGTCTTTATCACTGCACTCACATTTAAGGGACCGTAAATATGCGGATATATCTCGCCTCCGGTCGAGGGTTCTGCGACCAGCCGCGTTGCCAAAAGTTCCGGGTCGATCGTCAGTATTACGAGACTTTCAGCGTCGGCATAATAACGATCTATGACGCCGCTCAACTGATCTTCGTAACTGCAGTGAATGAATCCCTCAGACGCCAGACTATCGTGCCGGTATAACGGTTCATTTTTGACAGTTTCCCATATCTCCGGGAGTACGATGTGGTAAATATACATCAATATAACCGCATTAATACCTTACGTTTAGAAGCGTCAGGCCATGTGCCGCCGCCGTCTTTCCCGCGAGGAGTCGATCGCCTGTGACGATTGCCGTCTGGATTGTATCAGAATCTTTGTCGCCGCGTCCTACATCGAGAAGAGTGCCTACGATGGAGCGAACCATGTAGCGGAGAAAGCCGTTTGCCGAGACCTGAAACTCGATCATGTTGGCTTGTGCCCGCGGATCCCATTTTGACTCGATCGAAAGATCCGTAATATTGCGAACCCGGCTTTCGCCGTCTGCCTGAGCCGAACAAAAGCCTGTCCAGTCGTGTTCGCCGAGGAAGAATCGGCTCGCTTCGATCATTGCAGCGAGGTTAAGCGGCTTTGGTTCATGATGTGCGAAACGCCGCCAAAACGGCGACATAACAGGTGCGTTTATCACGCGATAAACATACGTCTTGCCTGTCGCAGAGAACCGCGCGTGAAAATCGTCCGGGGCTTTCTCGACGTTCAATATCCGGATGTCGCGCCAGAGATTGCCATTGATCGCGGCACGGAGTTTCTCCGGCGTGAACGGCCTGTTCAAGAAGACATGGGCTACCTGTCCCTCGGCGTGGACTCCGGCATCAGTTCGGCCCGAACCATGCACAGTGATGCTGCCGCCCTCAAGCGTCCCGATCACACGCTGAAGCTCGCCCTGGATCGTGCGGTCGTTTTCTTGCACCTGCCAACCGTGGAAATCAGTGCCATCGTACTGGATAGTAAGCTTAAAGTTCATTCATTCGTCGATCAAAGTGTTTAGCAAACAACTCCGGAGACCGTTTGTCCATTCGGAAGTACAAGGCAGGCTCGATCAATTCGAGTTCCATCAAAGCAAAATTCCCTTCATCATTGCGAACCAGGTCAACCCGCGCATAGAGCAATTCTCGCTCCATATGGTCAAGTGCGTCCATGCCCGCCTTCAACAGTTTTTCGTCCGGTTCGATCGTAGTGATCATGCCGCCATGTTCTTCTTGGACTCGAAAATCAGCCGGCTTTGGAGCCTTATTTATGGCATGGCTGAATTCGCCTCCAAAATAGAAAAGCGAATACTCGCCCTCAGATTCTATTGACCGAATGAAAGGTTGGACCATGAACTCGCGTTCCGCAAAAACGCTTTCAAGCGAACGGTCATATTCCGTGAGCCGATAGGTATGCTGTGCAGTCGCACTGACCGTCGGTTTTACGATCAACTCGTCCCGGCCAAATTGTTGCTGCCATCGATAAAATTCGCTTTCCGTATAAACACTATCGAAAAGGGTCGGGACGATGGTGCAGCCGTAGCTTTCCATTTCCCGCAGATACCTTTTGTTCAGGTTCCAATGCACAATATCCAACGGATTCTCCAGCCGGGCAGACGAATGATCGATCGCGTCCAGTACACGGAGGAATGCGTCCGGGTCCTTCTTATACTCGCACAGAGTGCAAATGACGAGCGCTT
>CAYTDJ010000404.1:0-3073 GCA_964436265.1 uncultured Chloracidobacterium sp.
GGTTTACCGTTGTCTGATTCAGCGATAATCCTTACAGCCTTTCGGCGCTTGGGCCTCACCGATCCTTCGGACGTGAGCACGCGTGTGGAGACGAAATTGAGATTTGCCAACTCGCGGACTGAGCGTTTTGCACTGCTTTCGCCAAATTCAGCAGAGAGATCGCGAACCGAAACTTCATCGTCGTCCGCAATGCGCTCGAGGATCTTCCATCTCTGAGCCTTTTTGTCTTTGTTCTGTCTAAGCTCATCGCGGCCCTTCTCGGTGATCGAGACCATCTGCTCGACAGCAGCGTTAATGCCCGCCGGAAGCGATGCCTTGAGCATCTCGCCCCACGAAGCTGCGTAATACTCGGCAGCCCATTCGGTAAGCCAGAGGATCTCGTCGGTAAACAGCGGTTCGTCGTCGATCAGTTCGATGACGTCCTTGATCGATGACGGGTCGAGTTCGAGATTCGGCCGCAGTTCGGAAAGGAAATTGATCGCATAGCCGGTTAGCGTCCGCTTGCCGAAAGGAACCAAAACACGCGAGCCCATTTTCACCAGGCCCGCCATTTCGGCAGGCATTCGGTAAGTGAAATTCTTTCTCACGGGTACCGGCAAAGCGACCTCCACAAATCGGTCGTCTTTCTGAATTTGTTCTTTGAGACCGCGCATTTCGGCGTTGATATGTCCTGATGATAACCTAAGGGAACTTACAGCCGAAAACGGGCGTCTAATGGACGGAAATTATGGACACGCTGTTCGAAAAGGAACCCAAGAAAGGGATCAACAAAACGTATATTGTCGGCGGGCTGATCGGCCTGGTCGTGGTTGCGGCGGTCATTGCGGCGGCGATGCTGCTTCAAGGGAAATCAATGGATGAACAAAAGCAGGACGTCCTTGCAGACGCTCTCCGCGAAGGCTCGCCGCAATTCGAGGAGGTAACCAAGGACATCATCATCGCAACGGGCGACAATACCGTCGAGTCGCCAAACGCCTTCGGTTACATCTCGATGTTCATCACGGGAAAGATCCGCAACAAAGGAACCCGAAACATCAACGGGCTTGAGGTCAACGTTGCGGTGGTTGACCAATTTAATCAAACGCTGAAAGAAAAGCGTGTTTTGGTGGTGCCGACTCAGGTGCAGTTGCTCGGACCGGGCGAATCGATCCCGATCACACTTGCTGTAGACGGCTTTGACAAAAAGGACGACCGCGCAAATATTCGCTGGAAAGTGACAGCGATACGGGTTGCCCAGTAATTCGGCAATTAAGCGGTTTCCTGAACGAACAACTCTTCGAGAGACTGTTTTACAATATTGACCGATATCAGCCTGCCGCCCAGTTTTCTTGCTGCGGCAAGCACTTCATCGACATCGTTTTCGTCGATCACCTTTACGGTGACTCCGGACGGATTTTCTTCGATTGCCATTCCTGCCATTCCCGATAAAGAATTTTCCAATTCATTCTTTGAGATCGATTTCATTATTATCTCAAAGGTTCGCTCGCGGCCCTCTGCAACAAGCAGTTCGTCAAGTTTTCCGGTTGCCGCCAGCTTTCCTTTTCTCAGGATCGCTACTTCATCGCAAAGAGCTTCGACGTCCGATAGAATGTGTGTGGACATGAAGACGGTCGTGCCGTTTGACCGAAGATCGGCGATCAACTCGCGGATCTCGCGGCGGCCGATCGGGTCGAGTCCGCTCATAGGTTCGTCCATGAACACGACTTCCGGTCCGTTAATGATCGACTGAGCGATGCTGACGCGCTGAAGCATTCCTTTCGAGAATTTTCGAAGCTGTTTGTTCCAGTCCTTTTCGTCCAGCCCGACCTTTGTCAGGAGTTCGTCAATGTGTGCCTTGCTTTTGTTTCGGTCGTGCCCGAAAAGATCGGCGAAATAACTAAGCAATTCACGAGGCGTCAGATAATCGTAAAAGTAGGGATTTTCAGGCGAATAGCCGATACGGCGGTGCATCTCGACCTCGGAAATGTCGCGGCCGAGGATCTTTGCCGAACCGGAAGTCGGAAAGAGAAGCGTCATCAGGATCTTGATGGTAGTGGTCTTTCCCGCGCCATTACCGCCAAGAAAACCGAAGATCTGGCCCGGGCGGACCTCAAGCGAAACCCCGTCGAGTGCGAGCGTCTTTTTCTTTTTCCAAAATCCGGTCTCGTATTCTTTCGACAGGTTTTCGATCTCGATGATGTTGGTCATATCGGTATTGTTTATTTCAGCGGCTTGGGGATCTTAGAATCTTCCCGTAGCGATATCGTGCAGGTTTCGGGGTCGAACTTATACGGCACTCCGGTCGGGTCGACAAGCGAACCTGATCGGTCAATGCGAAAATCGCGGCCCTGCGGCAGTTTGACCGAACGAAGTTGCGGAAAGATCACTCCTATATTTGAGACGCATTTTCCGGTCGAGTTTTTCAAACCGGTGAGAACATTGTTGACCGCGTCGGTCTCGTCGAGCGAATCGATCTCGAATAGGCGAAGCTGCGCGTTGCGTTTGCTTTGTTCGTCTTCGGCTTCGGCGAGCATCTGGCTGTACATCGCCCGTGCCGTGTCGCGGCTGCCGCCTTTGGTCTTCATTGCCGCCGCCATCTCACGCATAAATGGCGGTGCCCCCGTTATCTTTGAACCGCGATCGTAAGTTTCTGCGGCCTTTTCGTAATTGCGTTCGTGCCAATAAATGTATCCGAGGTATTGATAAAGCCGCCATTTTTCTGGGTTTGCCGCAATACCTTTCTCGGTCAACTCGATCGCCTTTTGCGGATCGATCGCAGGCAGGACGATCGCGCCATAGGAATAGGCCGCATAGAATTTTGGGTCGAGATCCGTTGCGTTATCAAGATATGGATATAGAAGACGCGGGTTAAGAGACCGAAGATCGTCGATATTTATATCGGTATCTTGGTTTTCAACGATCTTTTTTCCAATGTATTGAAGCGAGAGTATCCAGTACCAATCGGCGATAAGTCCTTCCGAGCCGAGAGCGTAGCCTTTGAGCCGCTTGCCCTGCATAGACAGATCGGAATCTTCATAGCTTTTCGGAAGTTGCGGACGGTTCTTTTCAAGGAAACCGCTCAACGCAAAGACGG
>CAYTDJ010000405.1:0-3069 GCA_964436265.1 uncultured Chloracidobacterium sp.
CTGATCGACCGCATAGCTCAGTGTTTCTTCTAATTCCCTGGTCAACATTTCAACTAGATTCTAACAGGTTTGCCAAGCTCAATAATAGATGTTCATCTCACTCTGCGACCCGAACACCGTCAGAGGCGATCGCGGACACATATATATTGAATTCGATGTTGGTTTGCGAATAGACGCTGTTCATGGCTGCGGCAACATTTTCAGCTGTTTTTTCCGAATCGCTCAGCATGAAGATCGACGGCCCCGAACCTGAGATACCGCCGCCGATCGCTCCTGCGTCCATCGAAGCGGCCTTTACTTCGTCGAACTTCGGGATCAGCGACTTCCTTACAGGTTCGACAATAAAGTCCTCCATCGAACGTGCAATTAGCTGAATATCACCTTTTGAAAGGCCGGCAACGAGCGATCCTAAATTGCTCCATTGCTTGATGGCAGAAGCGAGCGGAACGTCTTCCGGCAAGATCGCTCGCGCGTCTGCGGTCTTGATCTCGATCTGAGGATGTATGACTGTGGCATACAGAGGTGGAAAGTCTATCGAAACAATGTCCAGAGGATCGATGGAACGCACAAGCGTGAAACCACCAAAGATACTCGGAGCGACGTTGTCGGCATGCCTCGCGCCGGAAGCGAGCTTTTCGCCTTCCATCGCGAGATCTGCGAGTTCGAACTTCGTAAATCTGTTTCCGATCAAGACGTTTGCCGCGAAGACCGCTCCGCATGAGCTGGCTGAACTCGACCCAATACCGCTCCCGGGCTTGATGTTCTTTGTGATCTCGACTGAAAAGCCAAAGTCGGCATTCAGCGCGTCCAGCATTGCGCGAAGCGCAACACCGGCAACATTTCGATTCGGATCGGTCGGCAAACCATAGCCGTCCTTGTGAATAATAAATATACCCGTCTCGTCGGTTTTTCGAACGGTGATCTCGTCAAACGGTTCGCTCAACGCGAATCCGAGACAATCGAAACCGCAGACCACATTTGAAACTGTCGCGGGAGCCTGAACGCGGACACTATCCATATTTCTTATCGAACTTCAAAAGTAATAACATTAGGACTGGCTGACGATCTCAGGATGCAATACTTTAGCACAAACCGCCACTCGCCTCTCGCGGACTTTCGCGAGGCCACGCTTCGCGGCCAGCCCGACGACTTGGGACTCTATTTTCCGGAAACGATACCGCAAATATCCTCGGAGATATTTGCCGACCTGATTTCCTTGCCCAACGATCAGATCGCCTTCGAGGTGATCAAGCCATACGTCGGCGATGCGATCGACGAACGTTCGCTCCTAAATATATGTAAGGAAACGGTTGATTTTAGTTTTCCACTTGTGGAAATCTCTGACCGTATTTCTACTCTTGAACTATTCCACGGTCCAACGCTCGCGTTCAAGGATGTCGGCGCGCGGTTCATGAGTCGGTGTTTGCGATATTTTGTACAAGACAATGATCAAAAAACGGTCGTCATCGTAGCGACATCAGGTGACACAGGCGGAGCGGTCGCAGCCGGGTTTCACGGTGTCGACGGCATCGAGGTAGTGATCCTATATCCAAAGGGAAAAGTGAGCCGCGTCCAGGAACTTCAGCTGACCACGCTTGGCGGTAATGTAACCGCTTTGGAAGTTCGCGGTACATTTGACGATTGCCAGTTGCTGGCAAAGCAAGCACTCGCTGATCCGAAGATAAAAGAGAAGCTTTTTCTCACGTCAGCAAATTCGATCAATGTCGCGCGATGGCTTCCGCAACAGTTCTACTATTTCTACGCACTGAAGCAATGGGAAGGTGAGCTACCGGTCTTCTCGGTTCCGAGCGGTAATTTCGGAAACATCTGCGCAGGCATACTTGCCCACGTTTCCGGTATGCCGGCAGGCGGTTTTCTTGCTGCGTGCAATGCAAACACGGTCGTTCCCGATTTTCTTCAGACGGCAATGTATCGCCCAAGGCCATCGATCGCCACGCTATCGAATGCAATGGACGTCGGCAACCCGAGCAACTTCGTCCGTGTCCTGGAAATATTCAATAATGAATTCCCAAGGCTCAAAGAGAACCTCTCAGCCGCAAGCGTCACTGATGAAGAGACCATCGCGACAATGCGCGAGGTTCACGATGAGACTGGCTATACTCTCGATCCGCACGGAGCGGTTGGATACAAAGCTCTGGCCGATCACTTGACGGATCGTCCTGGTCAAAAAGGTATCGTGCTAGAAACTGCGCATCCCGTGAAGTTCGATTCAGTCAGTGAGATACTAGGCGTGTCCGTGGAAACACCGCCTTCGGTCCTCGATCTATTAAATCGGGAAAAAGATGCGATGCAGATAGAGGCCGATCATGAAACGGTCAAAGACGTGATCCTAAGCAGAATATGAAGGTTTTGAAGTTTGGCGGTTCATCGGTCGCGAACGCCGAGAATATAAATAAGGTCGTTGAGATCGTTCGAGCAACCGCCGATCCGGCTGTTGTTGTGCTTTCGGCGATGCAGGGTACGACCGACAGATTGATAGACGCCGGACGACTAGCCGAACGCGGCGATGAAAGCTATCGAACAAAGATCGATGAGATCCGAACGCTTCATATCTCCACGATCGTCGAGCTGTTTGCATCTGAAAGTCCGCAGATAAGAGTTGAGATAACAGAAAGGTTTGCAGAACTCGAGGGGCTGTGCCGCGGCGTCGAACTTATCGGTGAACTCAGCGCGAGAACCCTCGACAACATTCTTAGTTTCGGCGAACTGCTCTCAACAAAGATCACGGCCGCTTACCTCAACTCGATCGGCGTCGAATGCGAGTGGGCCGATAGCCGCGAGCTGATATTAACCGATTCAAACTTCGGCTTTTCCGCCGTCGATTTCCGCGCGACAAACGAACGGATAGCCAAGTACTTCGCCGGCAGCCATTCACGCCTCACGATCGTTCCCGGATTCATCGCGAAAGACACTGACGGGAATACGACGACACTTGGCCGTGGCGGATCGGATTACACTGCCGCAATTTTCGCCGCAGCGTTAGATGCCAAAGTGCTCGAGATCTGGACCGACGTTAGCGGAATGATGACCGCCGACCCTCGCTTCGTT
>CAYTDJ010000406.1:0-3062 GCA_964436265.1 uncultured Chloracidobacterium sp.
CGGAGACACCGGTGGAGCCGGCCGCTCAGGAAGAGATAGTGATCAACGGCGGCGGCGGAGACGAAACCGCGGCCGGACCGGTAGAGATCGACCGTTTGTGGCTAGGCGGTGCGGCATTTGTCACGCTGCTCGCGACATTTCTCAGGTTTTACGACCTTGCGCTAAAGCCGTTCCATCACGACGAGGGCGTTAACGGATTTTTCCTTAAAAACCTGATCGTCGACGGTACTTATAAGTACGACCCGGCGAACTATCACGGCCCGACGCTGTATTACATCTCGATCGTCTTCGCAAAGCTCTTTGGCATGGACACCATTCCGGTGCGCTCGAGCGTCGCGATATTCGGCGTGTTGATGGTCGTGCTCGTCCTTTATCTAAAGCGTTATATCGGCCGCACGGGCAGCTTGCTCGCCGGGCTTTTTCTGGCACTTTCGCCGGGAATGGTATTTATCTCGCGGTATTTTATCCACGAGATCTTCTTTGTCTTTTTAAGCCTCGCGATCGTCGTTTCGGTGGTCTTTTTCATCGAAAAGAAAGAGGCGGGTTACGGCGCCGTCACGTGGATGGCGATATTGCTGCTCACTGGGTTCTTGCCGTCGGCGCTGAATTTGGCGTCGTCGATCGGCGGGACCAATACGTCGATGGTGTGGGTCTTTCGGCTGGTGTTTATGCTGGTCGAGTCGGTCCTGGCGTACTTTGTCATTAGGATGATGCTCGGTTGGGATGGCGGGCGGCCGATCTATCTTATACTCGCCGGGGCGTCGATCTCTCTGTTTTTTGCGACCAAAGAGACAGCGTTCATCACGCTCGGCACGATGGCGATCGCATGTGTATGCGTCGCGATCTGGCGTCGGCTGTGGCCGGCACGTGTCCTCGATCAGTCGTCGATGCGGATCGTCATCGGCTTTCATATCGTGCTAGCGTTACTGGCCCTGATCGCCAATTCGCAGCTTATCGACGGCTTTAAGTGGATCTACAACACGATCGCGTATAATCCGTTTCGCCCGCCCGAGGTTTTTGTCTTCGGCTCGATCATTTTCGTGAGCGTAGCGGCCATCGCCGCGTGGGCCATGTTCGTCAGGGACATGAAGGTTGCGAACACCTCAGAGTTTACCGAGCCCGTTGATCTGACGTGGGGCAACTTTCGCAAGAGCCTAGGCGACAATCGCAACATGGCTCTTATCTTCGGAGCGGCGGCCGTTGCGTTTGTTTACCTTTTTGTACTCTTCTTTTCGTCCTTCTTTACGTATGCCGAGGGCGTCAAAAAGGCGTTCGAGGCGTACGCGATCTGGACAAAGACCGGTAACAAAGACCACACGATGCACGGCTATCTCGGCTATGTGAAGTGGGGCCTCAAGATCGAGTCCGCCTTACTGATCATTTCTTTGCTGGGCATCTTTATCGCGTTTCTAAAGGCCCGGCATCGCTTTGCGATGTTCACCGGCCTTTGGGCACTGGGGCTCTTCATCGCGTATTCGATCATTCCGTACAAGACGCCGTGGCTGGCGTTGAGCTTCATACTGCCGATGTGTATGTCGATGGGGTACGGGCTAGGTGAGCTTTTCGAGTCGAAAAAGATCCATCTGATGGCTGCGGCGGGTATTTTGACCGTCGCAGGCTGTGCCGTGACCACATATCAGATGTACCAGCTCAATTTCGTCCGCTATGACGACGACGAGATGGTCTATGTCTATGCTCACACACGACGCGGCTTCCTCGATATGATGCGTGAGATCGAAAGATACGCCGAAAAAAGCGGCAAGGGCCGCGACGCCGTGATCGAGATAGTCTCGCCCGACTACTGGCCGATGACGTGGTACGTCAAGGACTACACGAAGGCCAATTTCTTCGGCAGCCCGGTCGATGCGACAACGTCCGAAATGGTCGTCTTTAAGAAGAACGATCAGGACGCGATCGCCATCCAAAAGTACGGCCCGAACTACAAGTACATCGGCGTATATCCGCTGCGGCCGGGGGTCAATCTAGTCCTTCTAGTCAGAAAGGATCTCGCCGACGCAAGTGCTCAGGACGTAAGCAAGGTGCTCGAGTATAAGGTCATTCAGGGATATACGAACTAGCCGGCGGACATAATCGATAATGCTGTCTGAATTTGCCGGTTCCGGTTTTTTCAGACAGTTTTTTGTGTTTGGAGCGGCAATAGGTTCAAGTACCGTGCAAAGGTCAGAGACGCTCAGGACGCACAACTCGGCCGCTGGGCGTGGGATGTGTTTCTTGTAAAGCAGCCGTAGCTAGTTATTTCAAGAGTATTTCTATAAAGCGAATCGGTTCGGCCTGCCTTTAAGACCATCTTGCCACGTTTTTGCTCTGCCGAATTTCGTTGACAATGAAACTCAATAGGGATATTGTTCGAGGTATTAAAGCCGCTCAGCTTTTTGGGGGTTAGCTCTTTCAATTTCCATAGAGGCTTTCTGTAGCAAGACACACGAGTAGAGGGAGATGACCGTGAAAACAGTTTCAAAAGGAGCAGCGGTTTTGCTCATGATTATTTTCGTAGGCTTTACCGGCATCGCTCAGGACAAGCTTCGCCGAATCGAGCAGCCCTCCCTTTATCAATACCCGAACGCGCCGGTCGCGGTTGGCGTGAAGCTCGACGACCGCGAAATGGTTGACTGGAAGGCGATTGCTGGTGCCGATTGGTTGCACAGGCTTAGCCTGGATGTGACCAACATGTCCGGGAAAGATATCACGGCTCTTAGAATCGATCTGATACTCAGAGATGGCCAAGCGAGCTCGCCGAAGAAGACCAGTGTCTTAATGTCGCTGGAACTAATGAATTCCGTTCCGAAAACAAAGATGTTGGCGCCCGGTGACCGCACGACGTTGAAACCGCCCGCTGAATGGATCGAACAATGGCTAAGCTACCTTAAGGAACAGGGTGAGCCTGAGATTGAGAAGATAATTCTTGATATCGCTCAATTCAAATTCATTGATGGAACGATGTGGTTCAGAGGGACGCTAATGCGGTTGGACCCCGAAACAGGCCGATATCATAAAATATCCGCAAATGTCTCGAAATACGACTGGCTGCCCTCAAGCCTTCT
>CAYTDJ010000407.1:0-3061 GCA_964436265.1 uncultured Chloracidobacterium sp.
AACGTTGTCGTGTGCTGCAAGGTCACGCGGGAGTTCTACGGCATCGTGCTCAGTGCCGTCCCGCAGAGTGTGAGGCTTTCCAAGCATCTGTTCGGCCAGCGAGTCGAAGACTCCCGCCGCGTGTCTTTGTATGTCGTCCAAAAAAGAAAAAGTACTGTTTAACCCGTTCATAAGCTAAGGGTTCGACAGTACGAACTTTTCGGATTCCATGCAAAAGGAGACAGGCTAAGACCGCCGGCGTTCCGGCAGCGAACGTTTTGGCGAATCAAGCCAGGTCTTCACATTGACATTCTGTATCTTAAGTACGACACGCATAGTCTCCGAGCGCTGGTCATAGCTAGCCGGTACGAAAGGAGCGTAAACGGGGTCCGATTCAAGAGCACGCTGCAACTGCTGGATCGATCGATCATCATCAGACGGCTCGACAACCTGAGCTATCTTTGCAAGCCCGTTCCCGAAAACATCTGCGACGACGACAACCTCCTCGTCTTCCATCTTGCCGCGTACGAGTGATCTGGTAAGCGCAACAAGGGCTCCCTGCGGATTGATGCTTGGTGACTCGCCGGCGATAGCATGGCGTGAAAAAGCATATTCCGACGGTGATAGATCCAAGGCGTCCGGCCCAAGCATCGCGTTATTGCGTGCAAGCATTATCGAAGCCTTTGGATCTTTAGTAGCAGCAACAAACAGTGATGGGTCCGGCGCCGTGAACAGGATTCCCCACAATAGAAAAGTCCCGAAGATCACCGACGCGAATGTGCCGATGGTTGACGGAACAAACCAAGTACTTAACCAGTCTCGTCTCGTTTCCAGCAGGTGGAACGCGGGGCCGGCAAAAGACGGCCGAAGCTCACTTGCCAGGGCAGTCCTCAAATTTGCCAACTTTCCAGCTGAAAGTATCGGACGTGAAAGAATGCGCAGTTCGTTGCGGATAGCTTGATGGTCAGCGAGATCTTGCCGGCAAAGAGGGCAAATATCCAGATGCGCATCAAGCTCGAAGCGTTCTTCATTCGAAAGAATATCATCCGGGTAAAGCGGCAGATTAGATTTTACTTCACTGCATTTCATTTCGGTTTTCAGCAAATTTCAATTTGCTGCCTATACTGGCAATCTTGTCGAATGCCGGATCTCGTTGATTGAATGGCCGGCTGACCCCGGCTGTCTCACCTTACGGTAAGGCAACTCGTTATCGACCGTTCGTATCGATCAGCTTTCTTCTGGTGACGTCTTTCTTGTTTGCTGGTCATTTCAAATAAACTCCACCATAGTTCAACTTTTCTCCACTCGCTTGTCGACCTCTTGTTCCTTTTTTTGACCTATCGTTTGGCACCGATGTTTTCAGTCTTCAAAAATGAAGCCGGGGCGAGGCGGCCATTCAATCAATTGTTAAAGAGCAAACAGACGTTTCCTAAGTTCATCACGTCCACGTGCGATCCGCGATTTGACAGTTCCGATATTTATGTCGAGTGCGGTCGCGATCTCGTCGTAACTCAGTCCCTCGATATCGCAAAGTACAATTGCCTCACGATAATGTTCCGGCAGCTCTAGAAGTGCTTTCCTCAAGGCCACTTCGCGCTCATGTCGCAACACAGTATCTTCGGCGGACTCAGTATTTCCAGAGATAGATTCGCCGACATTCGAGTCGCTTTCGCCGATCGTCGCGTCTAGGGAAATGGTTTCCGAACGCCGCCGGCGCTTCCACCACCGAAATCGATTCCTCGAATGGTTTATCGCTATTCTGATCAACCAGGTTTTGAGCTCCGAATCTCCACGAAAGTTTTTGATCGCCTTAAGGGCACTCAGAAAGGTCTCCTGGGTCAGGTCAGCAGCGTCCTCGGCATTTTCGGTAATACGAAAAAGTACCGCGTAAACATCGCCGGAATACCGGGTCACAAGATTGTCAAAAGCCTCCGGTTCGCCATTTCTCAAGCGTTCAATTTGTTCGCTCTGAGCCGCAGAAAGGGCAAGGGAACTGTACCCCGCCGAAGCGGTGTCACCGAGACCTTCCTGGTCAAATGCTATCGATTTGCCGAAGATCATAGTGCCCGGACGCGCCCTCGAAACGATCTAATACCGGAAACCAGCAGGCCGCACAAAAAGCTGGCCTGTAGGTTAGACACCAAAGTTCTAATTTTGTTCCCGTCGTTTTGTAAGAAAGCGAATACCTCGATCCCTACCGTGATCAACGGGTTATTAGTCGCCTTATTTGCTCTGTTAACGGTTTTACGGTACATTTACACTTTTGGACTGGCGTGCCTATCGGCAATTATATAACGCCTGTAAAGCTTAAAATTGCAGTTTTTTTGACGATGGCTAGAAAAAAGAGACGTCTCGAACCGATCACGGTCGCGGCAACGGAAACAAAGGGCAAGGTCAAGTATCAGGACGAGTTCCAACACACGTTTGGAGCAAAGGTCGAGGAACTTGGCAAAAAGGTCGAGGGACATCAGAAGAACATTCTCTATGGGATCGGCGCACTTGCCGTAATTGGGATCATCGTCTGGTTCATCTTCTCGTGGAACGGCCGTACGAATGCGGCCGCCCAAGCAGACCTTGGCAAGGCTATCGAGACCTCACAGGCACGCGTAACCGACGTATCGCCTCCGGCAGGTACGCCCGGCAAGACTTTTAAGACCGAAAAAGAGCGCGCCGAAGCCGCTATAGCTGAGTTTCAAGCGGTGGTGGATAAATTTGGCGGGGCGGCCGGCGAAAAGGCAAAGTACTTCATCGCGGTAAATCGACTTTATATTGACCGTGCCGCAGCGATCGCTGAACTACAAACACTTGCCGGCGGCAGCGGCGAGGTCGGAACGATGTCGAAGTTCGCACTAGCCCAGGCACTAGAGACGGACGGAAAACTCGATGAAGCCGCCGCCCAATACTCGGCTCTAGCCGGTATGTCCGACCCCATAGTCTCTAAAGAAACGGTGAACTTCCAGCTTGCTTCGATATACGAAAAGCAAGGCAAGAAACAGGAGGCCGTCGACCTGTTGTTCAATCTAGTTAAAACCGCGACAGAAGCGAAAGACCTGGATGGCAAGGCTGTACCTCTTTCGGGCAC
>CAYTDJ010000408.1:0-3039 GCA_964436265.1 uncultured Chloracidobacterium sp.
TTCCGAGGCTGGGTGAGCGTTACGCGGAACTTGTCGAGTCGCCGCTAATGTTTGCCGTGATCGTGTTTTCGGCCCGCTTTGTTGTCAGGCGATTCGCATTGGCCGGACAGATCGGGCGTTCGTTGGCCGTCGGCATGGCCGCCGCAATTTTACTGTTGACTGTCGAATTTACGGTCGTGCTGGCGTTGCGGGGAATGACAATAGGTGAATTTATCGCCCAGCGTGATCCTATGGCAGGAACTGTGTATTACATAATGGTCGCGATATTTGCCGCGATGCCCGCGATGTTTGCGAAATTTTCGAGAGGTTAAAAATGGACCAGGACGCCACGATCGTATTCAACGGCTTTTTGAACCTGCCTAATAAAGAACGTCTGCAGGTCGTAAATGCCATTAATGATTACTTTGATAACTTGTCCGAACGCGAATCGATACGTGCGGAACACGATCGCCGATTTGCGGAGATCGATCCAGTTGGGAGTTCGATCGAGTGTAAGTGTTGCGGAAGGAAATAGAACTACTGAAGTTTTAGACAAATATATTCGAAAACGGTCTCGCTGACCGATCCTGCCTTTACTCTCGTCCGTGTTTCGTTCTTTACAAGGTCCGAAGCTCGGGCATCTACGAACCCGTTAGAAGCGTCAAACGCCGTCGTTTTTTCAAGAAGGACGACGCGTCTTCCACAATCGACGGTCGCGTACTGGACCACAAACGCGGATTCACGCGGCAGGCCGAAGCGCTTATTGAACGAAGCGGCGTTTGCCGGAACGATCTTTATCCACATCTCGAAAAGCGTATCCGATTTTGGCTGCATATTTCGCGTAAAGAGCGAAAATCCACGTGTTCCTTCGGTCGGTTTTCCAAGGTCGGACCATAACTTTACATCAAGGAACTCCGGCGTCGCCGGTGCTGTCGCCATTGATACGGCTGCCTTATTCTGAGCAGAGACCGACACACCTAGGAACGACATCGCTATCACCACCAACAATTTGTGCATACCGTAATTATGGTCAGTTTCCAAAAGATTGCAAGAACTTTAACGGCAAGGTATTGGGTCAGTTTGAAGCCGTTCGACGCTTTTTGTGACCTTTGTGCCCTAACTTAGCGGCCTTTGTGTTAAAAACAGACTAAACACGAAGGCCACAACGGGAAGACACAAACAGCACTAGAGAAAATACTTTCGAATTTTAACCTGACCAATTACCAACGGCAAAATCATGTTTCGGTTCTCGTCATTCGATATATGAATCTGCTTCAATTTGGAAACACGCTATTAGATACGGGTGATGTGGTTCTTGCCGAACGCATCGGCGAAACCACGCGATTGCTGCTTCGCGGCGGGCACAGCATCGTGCTCGAAGGGGAACTTGGCAACGCCATTTGGTCGCGGCTTTCTGGCCGCTTGATCGACCAGATGCAAAAAACAGAGCCGTCCGCATAACGGGGCTATCACTCTTTTGTTCCGACTCGAAAGAGGCGAGTCTTTACTGGCGCCAGACCGATAATTTACTTTAACTGTCATATTGCGACCCCTAAAGTATCGCGTTAAAGGTAGTGGCGTCGGGGTCTCTCCTGCCATCTTGCCTACATTGCCGTTCTCTTAGTAATCTAGTCTCGCCACACTTATCACTGGGAGAAACAGATGAAACGATTTTTTACCGCGATAGCCGCGGCTGCGATCTTTGCTTCGCTGCCGGGCATTTCGCTCCTCGCACAAACGAACGGTGACGAAGCCAAACTCATCGAAAAGGCCAAGAAGATCCATAAGGACGTCATCACGCTTGATACGCATAACGACATCAACACCGCGAATTTCACCGACACCGTTAATTACACTCAAGACTTGCCCAATCAGGTGAACATTCCGAAGATGCGGAAAGGAGGTCTTGATGTTTCGTGGATGATCGTTTACACGGGCCAGGGTGAACTTACCGAAGCCGGCTATGCCGCCGCCTACAAAAATGCCATCGACAAATTCGAAGCCATTCATCGCCTCACAGAAAAGATCGCTCCGAACGAGATCGGCCTTGCTTTGACCTCTGACGACGTTCGCCGCCTATCAAAAGAAGGCAAGCTGGTCGCGATGATCGGTGTCGAAAACGGCTACCCGATCGGCACCGATATTAGTCGGGTCAAGGAGTTTGCGGCCCGCGGTGCCCGCTATATGTCGCTCTCACACAATGGCCACAGCCAGCTTGCCGACTCCAACACCGGCGAGGCGGACGGCAAATGGCTCAACAACGGTCTCAGCGAACTAGGCAAACAGGCGATCGCAGAGATGAACAAATGGGGCATCATGATCGATGTTTCGCACCCTTCGAAACAGGCGAATCTGCAGGCCATCGCCCTCAGCAAGGCTCCGGTGATCGCCTCACATTCGGGAGCACGAGCGTTGTGCGACCACAGCCGTAACCTCGATGACGAACAGCTCGAAGCGATCCGCAAGAACGGCGGCGTGGTGCAGGCCGTGGCGTTTCGAAGCTATGTAAATAAGGAAAAGAGCGAGCTTCGTTCGGCAAAGCAGGCCGAGATCAGCAGGGAACTCGCCGCGAAAGAAGGTTTTACCATTCTTCAGCGTGCTGATGTCGTTAAGCTCCCCGAAGCCGAACGCACCGCCTACATGGCCAAACTACAGGCATTCAGGGCAAAGACCAACCCGATCGTCCGTGAACGTATGAAAGATGTGCCCGATGTTGACGTGAAAGATTTCGTCAACCACATCGACTATCTCGTGAAAAAGATCGGCATCGACCACGTGGGCATCAGTTCAGATTTTGATGGGGGCGGCGGTGTCGAGGGATGGGACAATGCGGCCGAGACGTTTAATGTAACGCTTGAACTTGTTCGCCGCGGATACAGCAAAAAACAGATCGCAAAGCTCTGGAGCGGCAATCTTCTTCGTGTTCTTGATGAGGTCCAGGCAGTTGCGCGAAAACTCCAGGCGAATTAGAAATTAGCCACGAAACTAGCTAATTTCACTAATTGTTCCGCTGAAGCCGCAAGGCCTCTTACTTTATCGAGCCTTGCTGCTTCCAGTTCA
>CAYTDJ010000409.1:0-3038 GCA_964436265.1 uncultured Chloracidobacterium sp.
AAGACATACTTCAAAGACAATAACCGCGTGGTGATCTATTACAACCAGGCTGATGCCGGTAAGAAGTAAAAAGGAAAAGGGAAATATATGAAACGAACAGTTACTGGAAGTTTGAATCGGCCGGCGGTTTTCGCCTTTTTACTTCTCACTCTTGCCTTAAACGTTTTCGCGCAGGAAACACCGCCCGCACCAGGCCCGGCAAGATCCGTCAACATTCCAGCCGTCAAAGAAACCAAACTCAAGAACGGCCTTACTGTCGCGGTTATCGAGAAGAAAGGCGTTCCGGTGGTTAGCGTCCAGCTACTTGTTAAAGCAGGTGCCTCGTTAGAAGGTATCGAAAAGGCGGGTCTCGCAAACCTGACGGCCGACATGCTGACCAAAGGAACTAAAACCCGCACCGCGGAACAGATCGCTGAGCAAATGGAGTTTCTCGGAAGTTCGATCAATTCCGGTGCGAGCTGGAATAGTTCAAACGTCGGCATGACCGTCACCACCGACAAACTCGACGCCGCTATGGCGATCTTCTCGGATGTCGTCCTAAACCCTTCCTTCAAACAGGAAGAACTCGACCTCCTCAAATCACAGACGCTCGATGACCTGAAAGCGAGCCTGCAACAGCCCGGCTTTCTGGCGAATTATGTCGCGAGTGTTTATAGCTACCGAGAGCATCCGACTGGTGGAACGCCGGATAGCATCGGAGCCATAAGTCGGGCGGACATTGACGGCTTTTTTGCAAGGGGCTATCAGCCGCGGAAGTCCATTCTAATATTTGTGGGGGATATCACGGCCGCAAACGCCTCTAGGATCGCAGAAAGATTTATGGGCAATTGGAAAGCCGAAAGCGAATCTCCCGGTGTCGCCTATGCCGCTGGAATAGGACGAATAGGTAAGGATTCAGCATACCGCCGCTTACTCGTTGTGGACCTTCCAAATTCAGGTCAGGCATCGGTCAACTATGCAGTTCCGAGTGAGATTGGTAGAACGAAGAAGGACTACTACGGAGCCTCCGTTCTTAACTCCGTTCTTGGCGGCGGATATTCCTCTCGTCTTAATCAAGAGATCCGTATCAAACGCGGTTTAAGTTACGGGGCAAGCAGCGGATTTGGATGGCGCGGCAGCAGTTCAAATTTCAGGGCCAGTGCTCAGACAAAGGTCGTTTCGGCAGCCGAAGTAGCTGAACTTGTCGTTGCGGAAATCAATCGGCTTAGAGATACTGACGTCGCTGATGCCGAGATCGTTCCGCGAAAGGCCGTGCTGACCGGCGGGTTCGGACGCAACCTCGAAACGAATCAAGGCTTGGCCGGCGCGTTGGGTGATCTTTACGGTTTTGATATTCCTACGACTGAACTGAACGCATATGTTTCAAACGTGAACAGCGTTCCGAACTCGGCGATTCGTTCCTTTGCTCAAAAGAATCTTGTAAATGGCGACCTGATAATTGTCGGCGATTACGAGAAATTCAAGGACGATCTTGCAAAGCGTTTTCCAGATGCAAAGATCGAGGTCATCAAGGCTGCCGAGCTCGATATATCCAAACCAAATCTGCGAAAGCAATAAGAATAAAACCACGAAATACGCGAAACACACCAAAATGGATACATTAAAGTTAGTTTTTTGCGTTGTTTAGCGTATTTCGCTGTTTAATTTCATGCACAAAGACCTTCGTTCCTTTATCGCGACACTTCGAAAAGAAGATCAGATCGTAGAGATCTCGGCGGAGGTCGACCCGTATCTTGAGATCGCGGAGATCCACCGCCGCGTTATTGAAGAACAAGGAAAGGCTCTATTGTTTACGAACGTCAAAGGGTCGAACTTTCCCGTCGTAACGAATCTTTTTGGAACGATCAAGCGCATCGAACTCGCGTTCGGCAAGCGTCCGCAAGAGTTTGTGAAACGTGCGGTTCACATGGTCGAAGACCTGATTCCCCCAAAACTCGGGAAGCTCTGGGGCTATCGCGACATGGCGTTGACCGGGCTCAAGTTAGGTACAAAGAAGGTCCGTAACGCTTCGGTTCTCGAAGCTCGTCAGTCTGAGATCGATCTTGAAAAACTGCCGCTGCTACAACTCTGGCACGAAGACGGCGGCCATTTTATTACGCTTCCGCTTGTCTATACCGAAAGTCCTTCGTCCGGAAAACCGAATCTCGGAATGTACCGGATTCAGCGATACGACAAGACCACGACGGGCATACACTGGCAGATAGGAAAGGGCGGAGGATTCCATTACTTCGAAGCCGAACAACGTCGCGAACCGCTGCCTGTTACGATTTTCCTTGGTGGGCCGCCGGCAATGATCTTATCAGCGATCGCGCCGCTTCCCGAGGATGTTCCCGAATTGATGCTGGCATCGCTGCTCGCGGAATCGAAGATAGGTGTTGCGGATAATCCTATCGCAGGACACCATCGACTCATTGCTGAGGCTGAATTTGCGATCTGCGGACATGTTCCGCCTCACGAGCGCCGTCCAGAAGGCCCGTTTGGCGATCATTACGGCTACTATTCGCTAACCCATGACTATCCGGTCTTCCACGCCGACGCAGTATTCCATCGAAAGGATGCCATCTATCCGGCAACGGTAGTCGGGAAACCACGACAGGAAGATTTCTTCATCGGCGATTATTTGCAGGAACTATTATCGCCTCTATTTCCCCTGGTGATGCCCTCGGTCAAAGATCTATGGAGCTACGGCGAGACCGGTTTCCATTCCCTCGCCGTCGCGGTTGTAAAAGAACGTTATGGACGAGAGGCGTTGTCTGCGGGTTTCCGAATCCTTGGCGAAGGACAGCTATCGCTGACGAAATTTCTTTTGTTGACCGACAAGCAGCAAGATCTCCGTGACTTCAAGTCGTTGTTTGAGCACATCCTCGCTCGAGTCGAGTGGCACCGGGACTTCTTCATTTTTTCACAAACGTCGTTCGACACGCTGGATTACGCGAGCGGTAAGATCAACCACGGAAGTAAAGCCATCTTAATGGGAACCGGCGAGGCGAAAAGGCAACTTTCTCGTGAGTTCCGCGGCGAATTGCCGTCCGGCATAA
>CAYTDJ010000410.1:0-3016 GCA_964436265.1 uncultured Chloracidobacterium sp.
GTGTTGGTGACGATCGCGACTGGCCGCAGGTTTCGCGATGCACGGCCGCTCGGATTGGAGCTTGACCTCAACGCTCCGCTGATAACCCACAACGGTGCTCTGCTCAAATTCGCTTATTCGCTTGAAACGGTCGCGGCTTCCCTTTTGGATCTAGACACGACTCGCGAGATAGTCCGCGTCGGGAAACAGTTCGGCGGAAACGCACTTGTAAGTGCCGACCCGCACGGCAAAGGATCGATGCTGTACGACCGCATCTCGGACGACAACATCCCGCTGCAGCGTTATATCGAATGGGCAAAACTTCTGCATGGCGACGAAGCCGAACACGCCGTGATGCACGTCGCCGATCTTCACGACGCATTGCCAGATCACGAGGTGATACATATCTCGTTCTCCGGCGGATGTGAACCAATGGCACGCATGCTCGATTTTCTGCGTGAAGAACTGGACGATTCGATCACGATACTGCCGACCATCTATCCGCATCTTGATTTCACGCTGATCGACATTCTCCCGCCCGGTGCGACCAAGGGCACGGGCGTGGAGCGGCTCGCGGCACTGAACGGCCTGACCGCCGAAAACGTGATGGTGATCGGCGATAATTTTAACGATCTCGATATGCTCGAATACGCCGGAACACCCGTCGTTATGGGAAATGCGACGGCTGATTTGCTTGAGCGTGCGGAATTCTATAAAACAGTTAGTAACAACGAAAGCGGTGTGGCGGCCGCGATCGAGCGATTTATTCTGAGCGTGTGAGGAAATAAGTTCTTTAATTGTCGCGTTGAATCGAATAAAATCTGAGTATGCCGACGGTTGTAGAAGAAGTAATAAATATTGACCCGGAAATAATGAGCGGTACGCCGGTTTTTTATGGTACGCGTGTTCCGATACAATCATTATTTGATTGGCTGGAAACTGAATCGCTTGACGAATTTCTTGAGAACTTTCCTTCCGTTAAACGAGAGCAGGCTATAGAAGTTCTTCACATTGCGGAAGAACTTGTCACTTCCCCTAAAGTACTTAATGAAGCTTTTGCTTGACGAAAATCTTCCCACCAAGCTTAAAAATAGCTTTGATACTTCTCACGAAGTGAAAACCGTTCGAGAACTTGGATGGTCCGGAGTAAAGAACGGCCAACTGCTCGTACTAATGGCCGAAAGCGGGTTTGAAGCTCTTGTAACGATGGACAAACAACTTCGGAACCAGCAAAATCTTGAGAGGTTTCCATTAAAATTGTTCATTTTCGACGCGTTGAACAATAAGATCGACACCCTCAAACCGTTTGTTGAACAACTATCAATCATACTGAGAGATCCAACTTTAGAAAGGATAACTGTTATTAAACTTTAACTTAGGAGATCAAATGGCAAATAGGATTGCTGTAATTGAAACCAACAAAGGCACGATCAAATTTGAGCTTTTAGAACAGGACGCACCCAAGACGACCGAGAATTTCCGGCTACTTGCCGAGCGAAATTATTACGACGGCGTTATTTTCCACCGCGTCATCCCGAACTTTATGATCCAGGGCGGCGATCCGCTTGGCGAAGGTTACGGTGGCGAATCTGCCTGGGGCGGTAAATTTGACGACGAGATCGACCGAGATTCTGATCTTTACGCTGGTATCTACGACAAAGGTACCGTCGCGATGGCAAACGCGGGGCCGAACACGAACGGCTCACAGTTCTTTATCATGCACGTCGATTATCCGCTGCCGCCCGCATATACCAAATTCGGAAAGCTGCTCGAAGGTCAGGACGTTGTTGACGCGATCGCAAATGTCGAGCGTAATCACAAAGACAAACCGCTTGAACCGGTCGTGATGAACCGCGTTTACATCGAGGAACTTGCGGCGTAATGCGTGCCGTTGTTCAGAGAGTTTCACGGGCAAAGGTAAGCGTCGGTAAAGAGATCGTAGGCGAGATCGGACGCGGAGTTTTGGTTTTACTTGGTGTTTCGGTCAGGGACAGCGACAAAGACGCAGTTTATCTCGCAGACAAGGTCTTGAATCTGAGAATATTTGAGGATGCGGAAGACAAGATGAATCGGTCGCTTCTTGATATCAAAGGCCAATTGCTTGTTGTCTCACAGTTCACGCTTTACGGCGATTCGACTCGCGGGCGAAGGCCGTCTTTCATTGACGCCGCACCGCCCGAACGAGCGAACCGACTATACGAAAGTTTCGTGACCGAAGCCCGGAAACAGGTCACGAAAGTCGCAACGGGCCGTTTTCAGGCGATGATGGACGTTGAACTCGTGAACGACGGGCCCGTCACTATACTTCTGGATAGCGAAAAGAAATTCTGATATGAAACTTGGAACGATCGTAATTTCAGCCGCGCTGGCATTTTCCATTTCCGCATGCGGCGGCGGAACCTCTAACACTTCAAATAACAAAGCTCCTGAGATAAAGAAAGGTGTTCAGCCGGTCGCCGATAAAGAGATCGCCGTTATCGAACTTGAAAATTCGGCGGCGTACGGAACGATAAAGATCGAGCTCTATTCGAACATTGCTCCGAAAATGGTGGAGCAGTTCAAGGCTCTCGCAAAAGAGGGTGTTTATGACGGCACGACCTTTCACCGTATCAATCAATCGGTTATCCAGGGCGGCGATCCGCTGTCGAAAGACGATGACCCAACGAATGATGGCACCGGCAAATCGAGCAAACCTAACGTCGTTGCCGAGTTCTCCGACATTCCTTACGACACGGGAATCGTTGGTGCGGCACGCGGGCCGGATAACAATTCGGCCAATTCTCAATTCTTCATCACGCTAAAACGCGAACCGGGATTTGATAACAGATACACGATCTTTGGTAAGGTGATCGAAGGAATGAACAATGTAAGGACGATCTCGGGTGTACAGCCAAAGGACGGCGAACGTCCCGTAGAACCGGTTCGCATCAAGACTATTCGTATTGAACCGAAGCCGTAGAGTTGGTAAAATCTGCTTTCACTCGCTCGCGTAGCTCAGTGGATAGAGCGCTTCCCTCCGGAGGAAGAAGTCGCAGGT
>CAYTDJ010000411.1:0-3010 GCA_964436265.1 uncultured Chloracidobacterium sp.
TCCGCATGCGTTATTCATTCCTCTGAGGTTATCGGAGACACTATCGCTATCGATATTTGTTCCAACCATCGGACCGACTGGCGTTCGGGTCAGGACCGCATTCTGCATACAAATCCCGAACAGTTTCTTTGGGCCGTGTAGAACAGCAATGTCGAACAGTTCTAAAAGTAAGGTAATAACGCACGGTGTAGAGCGAACACCCAATCGCGCAATGCTGCGGGCTGTCGGATTTGAAGATGGCGATTTCGAGAAACCGATCGTCGGGATCGCTAACGGATACAGCACTATTACCCCTTGCAATCTGAGTTTGGGCGACCTGGCAGACACTGCCGTGAGAGAAGCAAAGCGCATCGGCATAATGCCGCAGGTTTTCGGAACGATCACTGTAAGTGACGGCATTTCGATGGGTACGCCCGGAATGAAGTATTCGCTGATATCGCGAGAGGTAATTGCCGATTCGATCGAGACGGTTTGCCAAGGGCAGCAAATGGACGGGCTTCTGGCTATCGGCGGCTGCGACAAGAACATGCCTGGTGCAATGATCGCGATCGCAAGATTGAATATCCCCTCGATATTCGTCTATGGCGGAACGATAAAGGCCGGCCACTTAAATGGAAGAGATCTGACGGTTGTGAGCGCATTCGAGGCCGTTGGTGAATTTTTCGCCGGAAAGATCGACGGAGATGAGCTTGCCGCCGTCGAGAAGAATGCGTGTCCCGGGGCCGGATCATGCGGTGGGATGTACACGGCAAATACTATGTCATCTGCTATAGAGGCAATGGGCATGGCGCTTCCTTATTCCTCCACGATGGCGGCCGAAGACGCCGAGAAAAGGGAGAGCACGCTGGATTC
The DNA here is from genome assembly GCA_964436265.1 of uncultured Chloracidobacterium sp. Lineage (GTDB taxonomy): Bacteria > Acidobacteriota > Blastocatellia > Pyrinomonadales > Pyrinomonadaceae > OLB17. The sequence goes on from CAYTDJ010000411.1 coordinate 853, forward strand.
GGTCGCCGCTTTGGAAAGGGCTGTTCGAAACCAACTTCTTCCCCGATTCATTATCACGCGCCGATCACTGGAGAATGCCATATCGGTGGTTATGGCCATCGGCGGATCTACGAACGCGGTCCTTCATCTACTTGCGATCGCACATTCTGCGGGAGTCAAGTTATCGATAGATGACTTTGAGGCCATACGCAGACGAGTGCCTGTTTTATGTGACCTCAAGCCGTCAGGAAAATATGTTGCGACCGATCTCCACAACGCGGGCGGCATTCCACTTGTGATGAAGATACTGCTTGAAAACGGACTGCTTCACGGCGACTGCGTAACGATAACAGGCAAGACCGTTGCAGAAAATCTCGCCCAGGTTTCAGCCATCCCGTCGTCCGGGCAGGAAGTTGTGCGTCCGTTTGACCGACCGATCTATTCGGAAGGCCATCTCTCGATTCTCCGCGGAAATCTGGCCGAGGAAGGTGCTGTTGCAAAGGTGACCGGAATAAAGAGTAGAAGTATCATAGGTCCGGCGCGGGTTTTCGATTCCGAAGAGGAATGTATGTCGGCGATCATGAAGCGAGAGATAAAAGCCGGAGATGTGATCGTCATTCGCTATGAAGGCCCGAAAGGCGGCCCCGGAATGCGCGAGATGCTTGCCCCGACATCAGCGATCATCGGCCTTGGGCTCGGCGATTCGGTCGGTTTGATAACCGATGGGAGATTCTCAGGCGGAACTTACGGTATGGTGGTCGGACACGTCGCCCCCGAAGCGGCGTCGGGTGGAAACCTCGCTCTTGTTGAAAACGGCGACGTCATAACTATCGACGCCGATCGATCGCTGATAAACATCGATCTCTCGGACTCAGAACTGTCCATTCGCCGTGATCGTTGGCGGCCGCCGGAGAGGCTATTGTCCGTTAAAGGCGTCGCCGCGAAATATGCCAAACTCGTCTCTTCCAGTTCTTTAGGTGCCGTGACAGATTAAATGACTGACAGTTCGCCCGAGCAGAAAACAATTCGGGCTTTTTCTTTTACGGAAAAAGTCGCAGAATACGATATATGGCGGACCGATACCGAGTCGAGAAATGGAAGCAGGTTCACGCGCCTAACGGCGCAATGCTTAGGCTCGAAATGGAGCGAAGCGGATATAGAGTCTTTCAGTGGAGCGACAATCCTGGTCAGGTTTACGGATTACATAAACACGGTGAGAGTCAGTCACACTGGATAATTTCCGGAAAACTTGAGATCTCGGTCGAACGCGTTGGGACATTCTTGCTCGAAGCCGGCGATCGTGATTTCATGCCCGCTGAAACCTACCATTCTGCGAGGGTGGTCGGCGACGAAGCTGTTCTTTATCTGGTTGGGGAATTAACGCCGGCGAAAAAGACGCGTGGTCGGCCAAAGAAGTCCCGCTCGGCCGTTGAGAAAACAAAGGCATCAGAAGATGAAATACCCGATGAGATCAAGAACTTGATCGGCCGGTTTTTTTAATAATGCAAAACGAACGAACACTGGGTGAACTAAAGAAAAACGGATATACGCGCCGTTCTGTAAAGGACGAAATGCGCGCGAATCTGATCAGTAAATTGAGATCTGGTGAAAAGTTGTTCCCAGGGATCATCGGCTATGATGAATCGGTGGTTCCGCAGATCGTCAATGCGATCCTTGCCAGACACAATTTTATCCTTCTTGGCCTTCGCGGACAGGCAAAAAGCCGCATTATTCGGCAGCTTACCGAATTGCTTGATGACGAAATACCGATCATCGCGGGTTCGGAAATAAACGACGATCCGTTTGCCCCGCTTAGTGCCTTTGGCCGCCAGATGGTCGAACTTCATGGCGATGAGACAAAGATCGACTGGGTGAACAGGGACAATCGGTTTGTCGAAAAACTGGCGACTCCTGACGTGACGATCGCGGATATCATTGGCGACGTTGATCCGATCAAGGCGGCGAAGGGCGGACATCTGCTTTCGGACGAATTGACGATCCATTTTGGCCTTTTGCCGCGAGCTAATCGTGGCATCTTCGCGATTAACGAATTGCCGGACCTTGCGGGGAAGATCCAAGTTGGCCTTTTCAACATAATGCAGGAGGGCGACGTGCAGATCAAAGGTTATCCGGTCCGCCTTCCGCTCGACGTTATGCTTGTGTTCTCAGCTAACCCGGA
>CAYTDJ010000412.1:0-3010 GCA_964436265.1 uncultured Chloracidobacterium sp.
TCCAGATTTGCCGCGCTCGACCGGCACCGCATAGGTAATGTCCGAAAAACCGTGCTTCGCAAACGCCCTTGCTTCGGCCAAAGTCGAGACCGTGATCGCACCATCGTGCCCCGCGGTCTGTATCTTCGCGACCTCGACACACTTGTGGGTTTTGACATGCGGGCGAAGACGCACTCCGAGTCCGCGCGTCTTATTGCTCATCCTCTCGGCATTGAGGCGAACGCGATCTATGTCGAGCAAGAGACCAGGAGTCTTGATGTCAGTATCGATCATTTGAGTAAGGCTTTAGCCTTTTTGATCACATTCTCAACCGTGAACCCGTAATCGCGGAAAACGTCTTCAGCCGGTGCAGATGCGCCGAATTTGTCTACGCAAAGAGTGTCGCCGCCATCGCCTATATATTTTGCCCAGCCAAGTGAGACGCCTGCTTCGATGGCGAGGCGGGCTTTAATTTTCGACGGCAGTACTGATTCTTTATATTTTGCTGACTGCGCGTCAAAGAATTCCCAGCACGGCATCGAGACAACGCGGGTCGGTGTTCCTCCAGCATTGAGTTTTTCCCGGGCTTCCATTGCGAGGCCAACTTCGGAACCGTTCGCGATCAGGATCAGTTTAGGTTCGGTCTTTTTGCCGTCCTTGTCGGCGGCTTCGGCCAATACATATGCGCCTTTGTGAAGGCCGTCGGCCTTTGCGAATTTCTTACGGTCGATCAACGCGACCTTTTGACGGGAAAGCGCAAACGCCGTCGGAGCATTACCGCGTTTCAAGGCCGCGCGCCACGCTTCGCGGACCTCGTGTGCGTCACACGGACGGATCAACGCCAGATTAGGTATCGCGCGAAGTGCGGCGAGATGCTCGACGGATTGGTGTGTCGGGCCGTCTTCGCCAAGGCCGATGGAATCGTGCGTAAAGACGAAGATGGTTTGTATATGCGAGAGAGCGGCAAGCCGTATCGCAGGCCGCATGTAATCTGAAAACGTCTGAAACGTCCCGCCAAACGGGATCACGCTTCCAAAAAGTGCCATGCCATTCATCGCCGAACCCATAGCGTGTTCGCGAATGCCGAAATGGATGTTGCGATTAGCGTATTTGCCGAACTGGAAATCGGCCGATGCTTTGATATACGTGTTGTTCGATGGCGTAAGGTCCGCCGAACCGCCGAGCAATTGCGGTATCGAACCCGCAATGGCGTTGATAACATCGCCGGAATAGGCCCGAGTTGCTTTTGCTTCGACGCCGTCAAATTTCGGAAGCGAGTCTTCCCAACCAGCGGGCAAGTCACCGCTGCGGATCTGGGCAAAAGCCGCTCCGAGTTCCGGATGCGCTTTCGCATAGCCTGACACAAGCTTGTTCCAATCGCGTTCCGCCTGCGGGCCCGACTTCGTCGCCTGCCGAAACTTCGCATAGACCTCTTTGGGAACGTAAAAACTCTTGTTTTCTGGCCAGCCGAGATTACGCTTCGTTTCCTTTACGGCATCTACGCCGGGCGCGTCGGAGTGTGCTTTGCTTGTACCCTGTTTCGGCATCCCGAAACCGATGATGGTGTGAACGCGGATGAGAGAAGGCTTGTCTTTTATCTTTTGCGCTTCCTTTATCGCGGCTTCGATCGCCTTCAGGTCGTTGCCGTCTGCAACCTCGGAAACGTGCCAGCCAGCCGCTTCAAATCGTTTTGTGCGGTCCTCGGTAAAAGCGAGATCGGTCGAACCGTCGATCGTGATCTCGTTATCGTCATACAGATAGATCAGGTTGCCGAGTTTTAGATGGCCGGCGAGAGACGCCGCCTCGTAGCTTACTCCTTCCATCAGATCGCCATCGGAACAAATACAGTAGATGTAATTATCGACGACCGGAAAGCCCTTTTTATTGAAGGTCGCAGCAAGGTGCGCCTGTGCAATGCCCATCCCTACGCCGTTGGCAAAACCCTGACCCAGCGGACCGGTCGTGATCTCGACACCGGGTGTAAGGATATTCTCAGGATGACCGGGCGTTTTCGAATGCAGCTGGCGAAAACGCTTGATCTCGTCCATCGAAAGATCGTATCCCGTCAGGTGAAGCAAGCTGTAGATCAACATCGAACCGTGTCCGCCCGAGAGCAGGAACCGGTCGCGGCCGAACCATTTCGGGTTTTTCGGGTTATGCCGCAGGAATTTGGTCCATAAAACATACGCCGCCGGTGCCATGCCAAGCGGCAGCCCGGGATGGCCGCTGTTTGCTTTCTGTATCGCGTCGAGCGAAAGCGTGCGGATCGTGTTGATACAAAGCGTGTCGATATCGGTCTTTTTTACTTGTTTGGTTGCAGTAGCCATTTGTATATGTGTCTATTTGAAGAAGTTAACAAAATCACTGAATCGTTCGCCCGGTATCGTCATCGAACCGTTAGGCGCAAAAGCTTCTATGAGTTGTTGAGAAACTGGTTGCAAACGAATCCTAGTTTCAGCGCCCTCAGAAATAACAAAAGTAATGCGTTTCGCATCAAATCTTCGAACGCCGACCATATGGTCCAGCATTCGCTTAAGTTTAAGTCGCCGAGCCTTCCAAGCTGTTCTCGCCGAAAACTCTGCGAAAACGAATAGTTCTTCGTCGCGATGGCGTGCAATCATTTCCGCAATGGCTATATCAAGTCGGCCTTTCTCGTCACCGCCTGGAAGTTCGCCGAACTCATCGAGCAGTACTGGTGTTCCAGGATTAGGCAGCACCGTCGACGATGAAACGCCCGCTGAAACACAGTCACCTAACCTAGCCACGACAAGCCACGTAATGTATCCTGGCTCGTTGGCGTCCCAGGCCTTGGCCACCACCGACAGAGCGTTCGCTACAGACTGGAACTCTTTCTTGTCGGTGCTAGTGTTGTGCTTCGTAATACTCCAACGAACGTCACGAATGAGGGACCGCTGTTGTTCCGTCAGTACTAGCGATGCCTCGAACGGAAGCCAAGGCCAATGACCATCTGTCGACTTGATATTCAGATCAGAACAACCGTCCTGCTGACCGATAATCGCGGAAACTAGAA
>CAYTDJ010000413.1:0-1700 GCA_964436265.1 uncultured Chloracidobacterium sp.
ATAAGAAAGAAAGAGAGAAAGAGAGTTCCCTATTTCTCAATTCTCATTTCTCATCTCTAAGATGAGCCCTAACTACCGTGCGGCGATCTTCTCATCTCTCAATTGTTCACCGTCTCTTGTTATTCATCAACGCTTCTATCTCGTCAGGATCCTTGGTCACCTTGGCGGTCAGGTTGCGGTTGCCGTCTTCGGTCACGAGAACGTCGTCCTCGATGCGAATTCCGATGCCGCGGTACTTTGCCGGAGCCGACTTGTCATCCGGCGGAACGTATATGCCGGGTTCGACGGTAAGTACCATTCCCGGAGCGAACGGGCGTGAGTTCTTCGCGGTCTGGTCGGTGAAGTAACGTCCGGCGTCATGCACATCGAGGCCGAGATAATGGCCAACGCCATGCATGTAATACTTCATATATGCTTTCTTCCTAATAAGATCTTTCGTTTTGCCCTTCAGCAGTCCGAGCTTGACCATTCCTTCGGTCAGCAGTTCGATGGAGTATTCCTGACGGCCTTTCACCGTATTTCCGGTCTTTGTGTAGTCGATGCACTTAAGCTGTACGTCGAGCACGACATCATAAACCTCACGCTGTGCGGGCGTGAACTTGCCGTTTACGGGAAAAGTCCGCGTGATGTCGGACGCGTAGCCTTTGTATTCGGCACCTGCATCGATCAAGATCAGGTCACCGTCCTTGAGGGGCATGTTGTTTTCTACGTAGTGAAGAATGGTCGCGTTCGCACCGCCGCCGATGATCGAATTGTATGCGACACCGCTTGCACCCTTATCTTTCATGTAGGCTTCCATCATGGCTTCGACCTGGCCCTCGTTCATTCCCGGCTTCACCTTTTTCATCGCGAGGATGTGAGCATCGGCCGCAATGGTGGCTGCGGTCTGCATCATTTCGGCTTCTTCGGGTGTCTTGTGCAGACGCATCTCGCCGAGGATGATCGTCGGGTCGATGATCGTGTGCGGCGGATATGCGGTCTTCAATCGGCGGACACGCTGTCCGGAAAGATAGTCGAGTAACTGCGTATCCAATCCTCTATCGACAGAGAAACGATAGTAGAGCTTGTCATGGCCGTCGAGCAGTTTTGGCAGGTCGGCGGCAAATTTGTCGATTGAGAAAGCCTTGTTTGCCTTGTAGTTCTTCACCGCTCCGTCAACGCCTTCGCGGCGGCCGAACCAGGTCTCCATTTCCAAGTCGCGTGGACGAACGTAAAGCGTGTACGGCGATTTCTTGTTTTGAGGATCTATGACGGCTATGGCATCCGGCTCAGGGAATCCGGTCAAATACCAGAAATCCGAATCCTGTCTAAACTTGAACTCGGTATCGTAGCTTCGGGTCTGTTCGTGAGCAGCGGGAATTATGGCAATGGAATTCTCTTCCATCTGATCGATAAATCGTTTCAACTGTGGTCGCATAATTGAAAATCTTAACCCAAACTGCGGATTTTGTCAGAGATCGGTGAAATGCATTCGCTGTACCAGTTACAGCGTTACAAGCTGGTACACCGAGAAAGGAGAAAGTAGAAAGGAGAGGGGAGACAGGATAAATGTGAGGATTTTTCTTATTTTCTTCTTTCGTGGTCATAAAAATATAAACCACGAAATAAGAATTGGGGAAAGAAGAAAGGAGGAAGGAGGAAGTGTAGAGGAGAAACCAAAAACTGAGAACCAAAAGCCCAAAACCTAAAAACATCTCTCA
>CAYTDJ010000413.1:1800-2987 GCA_964436265.1 uncultured Chloracidobacterium sp.
GCATTTCAGATAGAGGAGATCGTTATGTTCAAAAAGATCCTGCTGCCGTTATTGATTCTAATGTTTGCCGCAACGAGCTATGGCGATATCGCTCGTCCTGACAAAACACCTAAAAGCGTAAAAAAGCCGACCGCCGTTGACGCTTACCTTTCGATCAAGCTCGACCGCGATGCTAAAGAGGCAAAGCTGATAATCCCGCGTAGTCAAATAAAGGCGTTGCGTGCGGAACTCGAATCTATGGACGAAGACGGAACGACCGCCGCCGTCGGAGGAATTTCGAGGATCCAGACGATCGTGAGCGGTGCCTTGATTAGCCTCGCATTGGTGTTTGCCGGGGTCTGGTTTGTAAGGAGCGGTCGGCTTTCGACAAGCACAGGAAAAGCGGCTGCGGCTGGTTTGCTGATCGCTGTTACCGGAGCAATGGCAGCAGTCGTGTACGGAAATGCCGGGCCTCCGGCAGAAGCACGTTCGATAACCGGAAAGATGTTTTCGCAGGCCGTACATATCTATAAGTTCGGCGGCGGAAGGATCAAGCTTGAGGTCTCTGACACCGAAGAGAACCTGCAGATGATCGTTCCAGATCCGGAGACGACGAAGAGTGAATAGTGAATCGTGAATAGTAAATCGTGGGTAGTGTCAGTAGCCCGCACGGTAGTAAGGGCTCATCTTGGGGTAAGAGATGAGAAATGAGAAGGGAAAAGTGAGAATCGAGAAGGGAGAAGTGAGATTTGAGAACTAGGAACGGTCTTCCCAACACTCTCAGTTCTCATCCCTCACTTCTCATCTCTCGTTTTCTGTGTTTATTTCTTTTTTTCTTCTTTCGTGGTTGAAAGAACAAGATCAACCACGAAATAAGAAAAGAGGAAAAAAGGGGGTTTTGGGCCTTGGTCGTTCGCCATCCACTGTCTATGATCCAATATGCAACACGACGGGCCGTTACTAACGTGCAGGCTTTTGTCTGCTCTCCGCTGTATCTGTACCACGGTATCAAGCGTACCAGTTTGTAACACCTGCAACTGATACACCGCAAAACAATGGCTACCGCGGCTCAAAAATTGAATAGTAGAGGTTTCGAGATGACATCGAGCCGGGTGCTCTTTGTCTCGTTCCTCGCTGCGTGTCTGTTTGCCGCCGTGGTCATTGGTTCTTTCCCGCTTCAGCTTTCGATCATTACTATCTTCCTTTTT
>CAYTDJ010000414.1:0-2980 GCA_964436265.1 uncultured Chloracidobacterium sp.
GATTACATTTCCGATCAGGATGTCGGGAAAATGACGAACCTCCGCGATAAGTACGACGTGATTATTTGGGGGCCCGTAGGTGGCAACGCGCAATCGATCGTCCGAGGCATCGCAAAGTTTAGCGATTCTGAAGCGGCGATACCGTGGAAGGGGACGTCCCTGACACCGAACATGGGATTATCACCGGACCAAACCGATGACATTCGCGGCGGAATGGGTATTCAAGGCGTTGCGAACCTGCAGACCTTCGTCGAGAGCGGCGGCCTGTTCATAACCGTTGGCGGGAATGCGGACATCCCGATCGATTTCGGGATGGTTTCCGGCGTTTCGATCGTTGAAGCCAGAAATCTGCAGGCTCGCGGTTCGGTGATCAATGCGTCGTTTGCCGATAGGAAGAGTCCGATCGCTTACGGATACGATGAAACCCTTGCCGTTTATTTTAATCAGGCACCGTTACTGCAGGTCGCTACGATCGGCGGTGGAGGCGGCCAGGGTGGAAACACAGGTCGCCCGACGGGGCGAGGTACTGAAACAGATCCGGACATAGTACAGGGACGCAAACCTCCGGAGGGAACTCAGCCATCACCGACGCCTGATCCGGTTCAGATACCGCCGCTCGCAACTCGTCCGCGGGTTGTGTTGCGATTTGCTGCAGCAGAGAAAGATCTATTAGCCAGTGGAATGCTTTCGGGCGGGTCTGAATTGGCCGGAAAAGCTGCTGTTGTTGATGCTCCGGTCGGTAAAGGTCATATTGTCATGTTCGCGAATAATCCGATGTGGCGGCATCAGACGCACGGGAGTTTTTCGCTTCTGTTCAATGCGATCCTGAACTACGATAATCTCGGCGTCGGGCGTGAGGAGGCTGCCCGGACCCGAACCGGCACGACCGAAGACGAGGATTACGATCAAGAACATTGACCCGAATCACATTCCGCAAAAACGGAAATAGGATTCGTCCTACTTTACATGAAGATGACAACGAACATAGGTGCGCTTGGTTTGGCGGTAGTTCTGGGAACTGCCGCCGCCTTTGCCCAAACGGTGAGTCCGGCAAAGTTGAAGGTAAATGGGGTAGGGCTTGATTCGACCTACGGTCAAGTGGTGAAAGCTCTTGGAAAGCCCGTAAAAGACGGCAAGCCGAAGGAAGAGGGATGCATCGGCGGACACGAAAAGGATGTCGAGTACAATGGCCTCTCATTTTACTTTATGGACGGCGACAGCAAGAACGGGAAGACATACGAGGTAAAGGCTTTCACCGTGACCTCGGGAAATTGGATCGTATCGGGTGTGAAGCTGGGTGATACTGCAACAACCGTCCGCGCAAAGTTCGGCCGTAAATATGAAGTTCAGAAAGACGACGTGACCGGGCAAATAATGTGGAACTATGACATGGGCGACACAGCCGGTCCCGGCACGACGACGGTTCATTTCAAAGGCGGAAAGGTGGTAAGTATCAATACAGGATACATGGTCTGCTAGACTCTAGCTTGGGTATTAAAAAGGCGTAGCGAGGGATCGCTACGCCTTTCTGCTTTCTAGCCATGCCTATTGCGGCAGGTAACTTGCCGGTATCGGCTGATCGCCGGCGACTCCCCATTGATAGACCACGACGCTGCTATTTGAGGATTGAAGTATCCACCATTGGCCATTACGGAAGATGGCCACGTCGTACTTTCCGTCCCCGTCATAGTCTCCCGGCACAGGCGTATCGCCTACGGTTCCAAACTGGACGATCTGAAGCGACTGATCAGAACTGCGGCGAATGTACCAGTAACCGGTACTCGGGCGGAAAACGGCCACATCATCCTTTCCGTCTCCGTCAAAATCCGCCGGTGCAGGCAGGTCGCCGGCAATGCCGAACGGTGAGGAAACGAATTCCGTTGCCGGATTTCCGGAAGCGGCAGCGATGTACCAAGTTCCGGTCGATGGTCGAAATACCGCTATTTCGGCCTTGCTGTCACCCATGAAGTCTCCGACAAATGGTTTATCTCCGGCAGAGCCGAACTGGAAGATCCTAACCGGATTCGGATCACCCGGCACCAGGATATAAAACTTGGTTTCGGTTTCTCTCCAGACGGCATAGTCGTCCGAATTGTCGCCGTTAAAGTCGCGGATCATGGGTTTATCTCCGGGCACACCCCACGCATAACCGGTATAGGAAAGTGATGGTGTTTGTAGTACCCAGAAATCGGCCGGCTCGGTCGGTGCCGTAGGACGGTTGATAATGAGATCGGTTTCCCTATCACCGTTAACGTCTCCGCCCATTGCGTAATCGCCGCTTGCTCCCCACTGTATAGCACCCGGGCCGTCGGTTGATCTGTTGACCCAGAAAGTTCCCGATCCTGGCCTGAAAATAGAAAGGTCGGTCTTTCCGTCACCGTCATAATCGGCTCGTACAGCTCTGCCGGGAACGGCTCGGGTGACTTTTACGTCGTCGATCGCCATACCGCCAAAATTGATAGTTGAGTCACCGTCAACATGATATCTGACGATCACTGAAGTTCCGGCGAATGACGAAAGATCACCTGAATTGTAAACGCCCCAACCACCTGATTGGCCGATATTGACTGCCGGACTGCCGACGGAGTTTGTCATCGTTGCGCCGTTCCATTCGCCAATTCGCTTTATGTTAGCCGGATTGCCGGATTCAAAGACCTCGATCCAGGCATGGTCGAACGAGGCAGATTCCATCTGGTACCTCATGGCCCACGAAAGCCTGACACTTGTCGATCCGGACGGGATCGCGATCGGCGGCGATTCAAGATTCATGCTCGAGCTTGAATCGTAGGTGTTATCGAGATCGGTCTTCCAGCATTTGGTTCCGCTGAAGCAATTTAGGAACGAAGCGACGGGGTTGGTCGTCGTTGTTGCGACCGTTGCAGGCGTGCCGTATTCCCATTCGTCCAAGGTTCCGTTATGAGTAAATCCGCCATCGTTCGCCTCAAAATCCGTAGAGAACAGGGTTTGAGACGGAGGATCC
>CAYTDJ010000415.1:0-2979 GCA_964436265.1 uncultured Chloracidobacterium sp.
ATCGGCCGTGACGTAAAGCTCCTAAATCAAGCAGGCGTCGAGAACCTAGATGCCGAAGATGGTTCCTACTTCATTCGGGATGGGATCATCATCGTCCCCAAGAACGGCGTGATCAAAGACGGTACGGAGGTTTAACCTTTCTTCTTAGCGCCGATCACGTAACTATCACGCGCTTTTACAGCGGCTTTCTCCTGGTCAACTTTTACCTTGATACGGCGAACCTTACCAGCAACTGCTTCGCCGTTCGGATAATACCCAATGCTGTAAAACTCCCTAAGTTCGCTTGCGATCTTGGAAAACGCATTGCCGAGATTTCCCAGAGTGTCGGCAACATAGATCCTGCCGCCTGTGCGGAAAGCGAGTTGATTCAGATACTCCTCGCCCTTGTCGTACTCTTCGCGCGTCGTACCTTTGTCACTTGGAACACCAACCCCCGTGGTCGGGATCGGGAAAGGAAACGGACTTGTCTTGTTACCGGAAGGTATTGCCGGCGGCGTGGAACCTATCGGCGGCCCACCAGTCGGAATTCCAGTTGGAATCTGCTGTCCCGTCGGATTGTTCTTGATCCGCTGAACGTCTGCGAACGTATCGTAACGGATCGGGTAAATGATCGTATCTATTTCCAGCGCATCACGAAGGTTGTCAAAATCATTAGATCTCCGGCTCGATGTATCGACACCGTCCGTGAAGAGCACCATTGCCTTCCTTCCGTCTATCCGCCGCAGCCGGTCATTGATCGTAAGGTCGACTGCTTCGTAAAGGCTGGTCCCCGTAGCGATCTGCGTACGTTTGATTGCTGCGTAGATGGTCTTCCTGTCGTTGGTCGGCTCGCATTGTATTACGACGTCTTCGGCGAAAGAGATCACCGTGACGCGGTCTTCTGGCCTCAACTGATCTATGAATTCGATCGCCGCGTTCTGGATCTCGGTCGCCTTGAATTTCGCCGAATAGCTCATGTCCAGCACCAGAGCCACCGTAAACGGCTGGGTATCGTTCGAGAAAAGGGCGATCTCTTGTTCGATGCCGTCCTCATATACCTTGAAGTTCTCTTTATTAAGCCCGGGAAGAAAACGGCCGCCGCGGTCAAGAACGCGGACCGGGATCGTAACGAGACGCGTATCGACAACGATCTCAGGTCCGTCCAACGGTGAGTCGTCAGCCGGCACGTTCGTCGTCTTTCCCGGGGTCGGTGTTGGCTTCGCAGCAGGAGGTCGACTATTTGCCTTCCCACTACCTGTCTGTGGATTTTTACCGGATTGCGCGAACATAACGCTCGCGAAGAGAGTTACAAAGATCGCGGCAATGAATGATCGATCGTAATTCATCTGGTCTGAATGAACTTTATCACGGTTTGTACGATGCCTAACTCTTAAGTAAAAGATGCACAAAGCACAAATGAAAAGGCCCGAAGGTTCGGGCCCTATGCACGTTCCAAGTCATCAATTTATCATTTTCCCGCAAACCTGCGGTCCGTATCTCCGACGACATAGCTGGTCTTAGCTCTGACCACCAGGTTTTGCCGCATGACGCGGACCTTTATCTGCCGGCGTTCTCCCTTTTGCCCAACGGATTCAGGATAATATCCGACCGAATATTGACGTCTCAGTTCTTCAGCGATCCCGGCGAATGCTGCATCCAGGTCGTAGGTAGTATCAGCTTCGAACTTCCGGCCGCCGCTGTTTGAAGCCAAGGTATCAAGATAACGCCGACCCGTCTCATATTCCTGAGAACTGCTCCCGGCGCCGCGCGTCTGAACTTGTGGCAACTGTCCCCCAAGAATAATGCCGATCATTCCTCCCCACCCAGTGCTCTGACGTCTTCGTGGATAACCCATTCCGCGGCCGCCGCCTCCGCCGCCAAAACCGTCGCGTTGGGTATTGAACCTGATCGGATAGATCAGCGCTTCGCCTTCTTCAGCGTCGGCGATCGTGCTTTGATAATTGGCGCGTCGCGAAGTCGTATCGACCCCGTCAGTAAAGATCACGACTGCCTTTCTGCCTTGGATCCGCTTGAGTTCTCGATTCAATGCGTAATCGACCGCCTCATAAAGGCTCGTCCCATCTCCGAATTCAGCCATTCGGATCGCGTTCTGGATCTGCCTACGGTTATTTGTCGGCTCCGTTAATACACGCACGTCCTCATCGAATGCGATCACCATGACTCGATCGTCAGGCCTTAGCTGGTTCACAAATGTGATCGCCGCGTTTTGTATCTCATCGATCCTGAATTGTGTCGAAGGGCTGACGTCGATCAGCAAGACTACCGTGAAGGGCTGTTCGACTGACTGAAAATATTCGATCTTCTGCTTTGCGCCGTTTTCGTAGATCTCAAAATCGCGCTGCGAAAGGCCCGACACAAAACGACCATCCCGATCCAGAACTGAGACCGGCATTGTGACCAAGTTTGTCTCGACCCTGATCTCCTCATCACTGTCGCCGATAACTATATCTGTTGACGGAGTCGGTGTTGCGACCGGCCTTGAACCGATGGGACTCGCAAAAACGGGCGGCTTACGTTCGCCAACCGGACGGGCGGTGTCGTTTTGAATTGTAGGCGGTTTTGGTGTCGGTGTGGTCACCACACGGGGCCTTGTGGACTGAGCAAAGCCAAACACTGATGTAACCCCAATGATCACAGCAAGTAACGCGAATTTCTTCATCGAAATCTCCGTTTGCAGACAGATACTTTGGGGAAAGCGATTCTATGATTATCAATCCTTTAGACGCGTTGCTAACTATTTTTGGCGAGAAACCTGGATCAGAGACTGTGAATCGTCGCCTATTGGTCATCGCCGCCGGTCCAACCCTTCGATCGCAAGATCGTGGAATCGGCGTCTTACGGAATTGATATTTACGAACGGCAGCGGATGATGATGTGTTCGATTTGTAAGAAGAATGAAGATTCGGTCGTTTACCGGGTCGATCCAAAGGCTCGTTCCTGTAAAACCATTGTGGCCAAAGCTCTCCGGCGACATATTGG
>CAYTDJ010000416.1:0-2979 GCA_964436265.1 uncultured Chloracidobacterium sp.
TATGAACATTCTGCGGACGGGGCGATATATCTATCAGATTTGACCGGCAACGATATCGAATTGAGCAATAACAAACTTCAAAAAAGAGGAACCTTTAGCTTAAAGGAAAAAGGCCAATACGGCCTTGCGTTTATCGTGATAGCCGCGATGTTGGTGGTCACCAACATACCGGTTTTTGTGGTCTTCTTTTTTGGTATCTTTGCGTATTTTGTCATAAGAATGTTCTCAGCGGGTAACGGAAGCGGGACCCGTGAGATCTTTGAGTTCTATTTATCTGCAAGCGAGATCCTGCGCGAGGACGATCGGCGATGGTACGGATTTGAGGTAAAGGAAGTTATTGAACGCGGTGAGCGGATCTTGGAACGAATGTCTGCTTCGCCGCCGCTCGTCAGATTCGCACTCGGTGCCCTGTATCATAAAGCCGGTGACCACAAGGCCGCTGTCTCGAAGCTCTCTCAAGTTGTTGAAGATCCATATTCAGATGAATCAGCCTATGTTTTCCCATCGCCGGAGCTCCGAAACTACGTAAAGATACTTCGAAAAATAGAGCGTGACCCGGCGGATGCTCCAATGACCTCGGCGGCTGTCCGTGCTCTTGAGCGTGCACGCCGGATGCGCGGAAAAGTCCTGCTCGAGGAGAGTAGAACCGCTTTTTCAACCGGGGTTCCGATACGCGAGTTGGCAGATGCCAAATCCGGACAGGATCACGTTGACACTGTTGACGAACATTCGTCGAGTCCTGTTCCGGCCACGATCGCCGATGCTTTTGCCATTAATGCTCCATCAAAGTATTCGCATGTAGGTGCGAAAACCGGGGCAAGTTCGGCGGATGAAAAGTACTCAGACAGAAAGCCTATATCTGAACTGCTCCACGACATATACGACCGGAACGTATCTTAGCTACCGTTGAGGTCTCACCTTAATCCAAAAAACCTGCGGATCGACGAAAGGACACCAGTTTCCTCACTTTCTTTACTGTCGGCTTTTTCTACCTGGTTCGAAACGAGCAGGCTGCGTCGTTCTTCGACGATCTCCGAAATCGCGCTTAAGAGTTCCGGATTTGCTTCAAAGAGTGGTTTTACCGCCGCTTTTCGTATTTGAAGGACATCAGTTTCTTCATCTGCAACTACGCTTGCGGTTCGCGGTTCGCCGGTCAGGAGACTCATTTCTCCAAAGAAATCATTTGTTCGCAGCGTGTTGATCGTGGTCGGCCCGTCTGGGCCTGGTAACTGTACCGAAACAGTCCCTCGGACGATAACGTACATCGAGCCACCCTCCTGGCCTTTCCTGACTATTGCCTCGCCGGGCGCGAAGACCCTGATCGTCGATGCTTCAGCCAGTTTCTGGATCTCTTCCTCTGACAGGGGGGCGAATATCGGCACATGGGCGAGGTGTTCGCTTGCGGAACTCACATATTCATGGAAACTTGGTTCTTCGTGGTGTTTCTCGACAAATACGGTACGTGTCGGAAAGGCGAATCGTAAATGTTCCCGCTGAAATGCGTACCAAACCCTTTGTCTGATGAGGGCATCGGTATCGTTGTGTTTTGTGTAGTCTTCGGGCCAATATTTTATTTCCCAATCGATGCCGTTGTCTCCCAGGTTACGGATACGAACGACCGGACGCATTTTAGACGAAACATTCTCGACTTGTCTCACAGCTTCACGAACCACCTGTGCGGTCTTTGCCGGTGAATGCGAATAGAGTGTATTGAAATATACAATGCGCGCATTTAAGTTGTTCTGGGGAGCAACCTCAATCGTCTCTTTTCCCAAAACCGCGTTTGAAATAACAAGAAGTTTATTCTGAAACGTCCGGATCCGTACGCCTCTCCATGAAACGCTTTCGACGATCCCCGTTCCTCGGTTGGATATGTAAATAACATCGCCGACCTGAAACGGCTGATCGGCTTGGAGAGCCAAGCCCGCAAAGAGGTTTCCCAGAGTGTCCTGTAGGGCGAGTCCGACGACGATCCCGAGTATCGCAGAACCCGTAAAAAGCGGGGCAAGTTCGATCTGCGGAAATTGCGATTGGAAAATGATGAAAAACGCGACGATGTAAATAACGATCGAAAGCACCGTTCTAACCAATGAAGCGATCTCGGATTGAGAGGCACCCTTTAAGATCGTCTCAAGGAATAGCCGAGCTATCATTCTGACGATAGAGATCACCAGGATCATCCACATGATGATCTTGAAGATGCGTATGATGTTTTCGACCAGATTCACACCGGTCGAGGTCATCATGCTGGGGGCATCGGCTCCTGTTTTCGCAACCAGATGCCCCCTAGGATCGATCTCGAATCCATAGTTTGCGATCAGGTAGTTATGTCCCCATTCGTCCAAAAGCGACAGCACGATCAGCACGAGGGCGATCGACCCGGCAATCAGTAAAAAATAGACGGTCTTCTTGTAGAGGTTGGCGGCGGCCATATTGTAAGCGGCTAAAACATATCAATAATCGTCTTGCCAATCAACATCATCGAAAGCAGTGAGACCGTAGCTGTGATAATCCAGGCCAAGATGTTGAATGACAATGAATTCGTATGTTTTCCCATGATCTCCTTGTTGCTTGAGAGAAGTACGATGGCCGAGAGTACGATCGGAAGAAGCAAACCATTTACGCACTGCGTAAATACCAAGAGCTTGATCTGGGGAATCCCTGGTATCAGTGCGACCACGGCCCCAAAAATGAGAAGAAAAGTAAAGATCCCAAGGAAGATAGGTGCTTCTCGAAATGACCTCGAAAGCCCCTTTTCAAATCCGAGCGCCTCGCTGACAGAAAAGGCCGTGGCAAGCGGCAAGACGCCCATTGCAAGCATCGAAGCGCCAAAAAGCCCGGCGGCAAATAAATATCCTGCGTATTCCCCGGCAACGGGAGCGAGTGCCGTTGCAGCGTCTGACGCACTCTCAAGTGTGATGCCCTTCGCATGGAGGGTCGCGGCAGTCGTGATCACAATAAACGCCGCAACAATATTCG
>CAYTDJ010000417.1:0-2976 GCA_964436265.1 uncultured Chloracidobacterium sp.
GTCGTCCCAAGCGTTGGTCTCTTCGACGCCGACGTGATGCATAACGCGAAGGCCCTGCTTTTTCGCCTCGTCCATCATCGCGGCCATCAGATCACGGTCGATGGTGTAGAGCTTGATCCCATCGTAACCGGCGGCTTTCAGGTCGCGGACGCGCTGGCGAGCCTGCTCAGGCGTGGACGGCACGGGCGGATAGTAATAACCGCCGTATGGATAGATGCGCGGGCCGACGAGCGTGCCGGCGTTTATCTGGTCGCGATAGCCGAGGATCTTCTTATTTGCCCAAGCGTCTCGTACGGTCGTGATGCCGCAGGCGAGCCACATCTTCGTCACGTACTCGACGGGCATCGGAACGCCGCCGCGTTCGTCCTGTGTGTGGCCATGAAGATTGATCAGGCCCGGCAAAACGTATTTGCCCGTCGCGTCGATCTCGAGATCGCCGGCCTTCGGCCGAGCTGCCTTTCCCTCTTTAGCCGCAACGGGGTCAAAGCTCTGTATCTCGGTGAACACGCCGTTTTCGATCACGATGTCGAACGGCCCGGCCGCGGGCTTTCCGCTGCCGTCAACGATGGTCGCATTTCGGACGACGATACGGTTCACACGTTTGCCGGAAAACGACGACGGGTTGACCTGAGCGAATGTTGCGGAGACGAGTATAGCGGTCAAGAGCGATAACGAAAGGACTTTTCGGATCATATTAATGAGTAGTTGGGACCTGAGAGATTTTGCACCGATTGCGGTTCGAACGCAATGCGGGCGAATGCCAAGGCTTTTGTCGTTTGTCCGCAACTATGCGAAAATATTGTTTTTAACACACATCTATATTCTCAATAGGAAGGTTTAAAAATGGCTGGAAGACATAAAGTTACGGTCGTCGGCGCAGGAAACGTCGGCGCGACCGCCGCTCATTGGATCGCCGCAAAGGAATTGGCGGACGTTGTTTTGGTCGATATCGTCGAGGGTGTGCCGCAGGGCAAATCGCTCGACCTGGCACAGGCCGCTCCGATCGACGGTTTTGACGTAAAGCTTGTCGGAACCAACTCATACGAGGAAACGGCGGATTCCGACGTTGTGATCATCACCGCCGGCCTGCCGCGTAAACCCGGCATGAGCCGCGACGATCTGTTGAAAACGAATTCGGACATCGTAGGTGCGGTGACTGATCAGGTTGCGAAATACTCGCCGAACGCGTTCATCATCGTCGTCTCGAATCCGCTCGATGCGATGACGCAGGTCGCATTCAGAAGATCGGGTTTTCCGAAAAACAGGGTAATGGGCATGGCCGGAGTTTTGGATGCGGCACGCATGCGCTGCTTCCTCGCAGAGGCGTTAAACGTCTCGGTAGAGAACGTAACGGCATTCGTTCTCGGCGGCCACGGCGATACGATGGTTCCGCTGCCGCGGTATTCGACCTGCGCGGGAATTCCGATCACCGAGCTGCTCCCGAAAGATCAGATCGATGCGATCGTTACGCGCACGGCAAACGGCGGTGCCGAGATCGTCGGGCTTCTGAAGACCGGTTCGGCATATTACGCGCCGTCACTCGGCGCGGTCGAAATGGCCGAGGCGATCTTGAAGGACAAAAAGAAGATCCTGCCGTGCGCCGTTTTCCTCGAAGGCGAATACGGCATCTCAAATCTTTTCGTCGGCGTTCCGGTCAAACTTGGCAAAAACGGCGTCGAACAGATCATCGAGATCAACCTGACGAACGACGAGCGTGCGGCTCTGCAAAAGAGCGCGGGCGCCGTGCAGGAATTGATCGACATTCTGCAGATCTGATCGCAAACATTTCATTTCGAACAAAGGGCTGCCTTTATCGGCGGCCTTTTTGTTTTGGCTGCTGGGCTGGGGCGTTTGTGCGGGACACATCGGTCAATTTGACCGAATCAGTCAGTCATGGTGACCAGATCAGCTTCATACACTAACGCCATGATCTGCTTAACACAGTTATTTACAACATTTAGCTTTGTGGCACATGCCTTGAATTAGGTATTGCGACGGAAATTGTCCGTCTGCACGCCGGACCACACCGAGCTTGCCACCAGGAGCTAAATGATCTTTTCCGCAATTCGCACAACACTATTTCGCAAGACGGTGTCTCTCGCGATCCTCGCAGCTCTTCTGTTTTCAAACGCAGCAGCGGTTTCGGCGTTTGCAAATGTAAAGAACGAACTGTCGGCACAGTCGGGATTTACGACAGACCTTACGCAGCTCGGCCGCGAAGGAAGGCTTCGCGAAAGCATCGCCTTTCCCGCCGAGGTCGATCGGCTTGTCGAATTACTTGCGAAGGACAGCTCTCGCCAGCCGATGATCGTTGACGAGACAGGAAACGTCCAGGACGAGATCGTCGAACAGGCAGCCATTCGGTTGGCCAGCGACCCGGCCGGAATTTCGATCGTTAAGATCGAAACGCGAAAGATCTACTCAAACCTCCGGTCTGACAAAGATATCCAAAGTGCCGTCGATGCGATCGTTTCAACAGCCATCGCGTCGAAAGGTAAGACGGTCCTTTTTGTTGATGACATTACCGCGGTTGCGTCGAACGACCTGAAGGACAGCTCGGTGATCGCAGCGGTCAGGGATGGCAAGCTGAGATTGATCGCGGGAAGCACGAAGTCGGCGTTTGTTGAGAAATTTGCAAAGAACGCCGACCTGCTTCCGCTTTTCGAAGTGATCGAAGTTTCGGCTTCGGCAGGTGTTCCCGCAAATGACGAAGAATCGAATGTTGCCGCTAACGGTTATCGCGGCGACAACGTTTCGCCCGATCTTCGCGAGATGATGGCCAGTGATCCGACTGGAGCAAAGCGTCTCGACGTGATCGTTCAGGCAAAGAACGCGACCAGTCCGGTATTCCGTTCGTTGGTAAATGAAGGTGCGGTTCGGATCGTAAAACGCTTTGGCGGTTCACAGACATTGCTGGCAAATGCATCGCTAGAGGCAATTCAGACGCTTTCGCTTAGCGGTGCTCTGAACTACGTA
>CAYTDJ010000418.1:0-2975 GCA_964436265.1 uncultured Chloracidobacterium sp.
CTTGCTGGCGCTGTTATCAACTGGCTCATCGGCGGGCGGCTCAAGAACGAGAAATTCAGCAGCCTCGTCGCCTGCGGCTCGATCGCGGTCTCGACGATCGTGGCGTTCATGATCGCGTTCGGCATTGGAACGCCTCATACAGGAGCACTTTTCGCCGACAAGCCCGTCCTGGATCAGATCTGGACATGGGTCAACGTCGGTACTTTCCGTGCGGACTTCGCTCTGGGAATGGATCGTCTTTCCGGCATCTACGCTTGTTTTGTAACTTTTGTCGGCCTCCTTATCCATATTTTTGCGACAGGGTACATGCACGGGGACAAAGGGTTCTATCGATTCTTCGCATACTTGAACCTCTTCATGTTCGCGATGCTCACCCTCGTGCTTGCAGACAATTACTTGCTGATGTTCGTCGGATGGGAAGGCGTGGGACTGTGCTCGTACCTGCTCATCGGCTATTACATCAAGCGTGATGAGGCACGCACCGCTGCGAAGAAGGCGTTCGTCATGAATCGCATCGGCGACTGGGGCGTGCTGATGGGAATGTTCCTCATCTTTACTCTCACGGGCTCGATCTCGTTCTTCGACAAGACAGTTGACGGTGTTGAAGTTCAGAGCGTTTTCAGTTACGTGATCGCACACATGTCGGCCGATCCGTTCACTTGGGGGGCGATCGTTGCAGGCGGTTTGACTTCGGTAGGCGTGCTGCTGTTCATTGGCGCGACCGGCAAATCAGCACAGATCCCGCTACTTACTTGGCTGCCGGACGCGATGGCCGGCCCGACGCCGGTTTCCGCTCTCATCCACGCGGCGACGATGGTCACTGCCGGGGTTTACTTGGTCGTTCGCTCGAACGCGATCTACCAGTTCGCACCCACAGCGATGTGGATCATAGCTGTTATCGGTGCGGCAACTGCACTGTTTGCAGCAACGATCGCGATAGCGCAGAACGACATTAAGAAAGTTCTCGCTTATTCGACCGTTTCTCAGCTTGGATTCATGTTTTTAGCTGCGGGTGTCGGAGCGTTTGTCGTCGCGATCTTTCACGTAATGACGCACGCGTTCTTCAAAGCACTATTGTTCCTCGGTTCAGGCTCGGTCATTCACGGGATGCACCACGAACAGGATATGCGGAAGATGGGCAACCTGCGTAAATACATGCCCATTACGTTCATCACGATGGCTACCGGCTGGCTCGCCATCTGCGGCATCCCGATCTTTGCAGGCTTCTTTTCAAAGGACGAGATCCTCTATAAGACTTTTGCGGCAGACAACTATTTTCCGCAGCGTCCGTTCCCGGGCGAAGAATTCCTCTGGGTCATCGCGACATTTACCGCGATACTGACGGCCGTCTATATGACCCGAATGATGATCATGACGTTTTGGGGCAAGGAACGATTTCACGACGCCTTGCCTGGCGAAGAACATCACGAAGAACATCATGACGGGCATGCTGACACACATACCGCGGACGATGACGACGAAGAACATCATCACGCGTTGCCGCACGACTTCAAGCCTCATGAATCGCCGTGGGCGATGACCGTGCCGCTGATCGTTTTGGCTGTGCTTTCGACCTTTGGCGGTCTTGTCGGCGTGCCGTACGCAATGAGCTCACTTTTCGGCGCAGGAGACGTCAACGTGTTCGAGCACACGCTTGAACCGGTCATTGCGGAAAAAGCCGAACAGGCCGGACATGAGTCATCGGCCAGTGAAAAAAAGGAAGTGAAACACTTCTTTGCGTCTGAAACAAAAACGGCCGCGGCGGAGCCTGCCGTATCCGAAGCACACTCGCCAGAGGTCATTGCCAAGGAGCGGGGCCTTGCCGCACTGTCAACAGTTCTTGCGGTGATCGGGATTGCGATCGGTTTTGCATTGTTCTACAAGACTCCGCTCCGAAAGATGCCAAAGATCCTTGAGGAAAAATGGCGTCTGGATGAGTTTTACAACGGATACATAGTCGACCCGATCACAAAGCTCTCGACTGAAGGGTTGTGGAAGGGATTTGATCTCGGATTTATCGACGGCATCGTGAACGGTATCGGCGCGGCAGTTGCGGCGTTTGGCAATGCGGTGCGCCATATGCAGGTCGGTTTTGTTCGAAGCTATGCCGCGGTGATCTTGCTCGGGGCACTGGCCGTGATCGGGTATTTCATTTACTACGGATTGAAACTTATTGGTTAAACGTTCGTTGTTCGTGGTTCGTCGCAAGTAGAAAGCGGCGACCGACGATCAACCAACAACGAACATCAAAATGGATTTCATAAACGAAAATCTTTTAACAATACTGATCCTGCTGCCGGTATTCGGCGCGGTCGGCGTCATTCTGCATCAGATGTTTTGGAAGCAGGAAAGCCAGCTAAAATGGCTGACCTTCGGCTTAACGCTTGTCAACTTCCTGATATCTCTGCTTCTGATCAGCGGCACAAAGACGACCGGTACAGGATTCTCGTTCGAAAAGAACGTGCCGTGGATATCGGCGATCAATACGAATTATCATGTCGGCGTGGATGGCCTTAGCCTATGGCTAGTGATCCTCACTACATTCATAATGCCGATCGCAGTGATCTCCACGTGGCACGCAGTCGAAAAAAGGCCGACCGCGTTTTACGCCTTTCTGTTGCTGCTCGAATCTGCAATGATCGGCGTTTTCGTTTCGCTTGATCTGCTGGTCTTTTATCTGTTTTTCGAAGCCTCGCTCGTCCCGATGTTTTTCCTGATCGGCATCTGGGGCGGCGAAAACCGCATTTATGCGGCGGTAAAATTCTTCATCTTCACGGCCCTCGGCAGTCTGCTGATGCTTGCGGCGATAATTGCGCTTTACTATGTGCATGCGAGCCAGACGGGCATCGGTACATTTGATTTTGTGACCTTGACGAGGTCGATCGAACTTGGTCACCTTGCGTTCACCGGTCCGCTGGCTGTTACCGGCACACTGAGGTTCTGTGCATTTGCCCTGGCGTTTTGTCTCAAGGTCC
>CAYTDJ010000419.1:0-2967 GCA_964436265.1 uncultured Chloracidobacterium sp.
CGTTGACCTTAGCACGGTTCAAAAGGCGCTCTGGGAAAAGAAGAAGATATTGGTCCAGTTCATGGACGGCGGCCCGCGAGCCCGCGAACTGAAAGGCATCAGGGTAACGCCGAACGTTTACACAACGACGGCCGAGTTGGACAAGTTTGTCGCTGCACTGGCCGAGGAAACGGCGGCCGCCCGCAAATAGAACTTAAGCAGGGGTTTAGGTGACGATGATCAAGAGATATCTATTTCTGTGTGCCGCGATGCTGGCGGTATTGCCGGTGTTGGCACAGGAGAAAACCCTGAATACCGACCCGGAAAAGGTCAATATCGTGTCGTCAGACATCGATCTTTTCTGGATGGCATACGACAAGGCAAAGCCCGAGAACAGTCTTTACGTGTTTCGTGACGAGTACATCCGCAAAGGCAGCCAAGGCCTGAAAGATTTTACGGCTTACCGGATCGGTTCGTCGTGCGAACTGGTCGATGCCATCGAGTTGAGGCCTAAGTACTTTGCATCGCTCAGAAATGTGTCGCAAAAAGCTCACACGTTCAAGGAACCAATGAGGGCGGCATTCAGAAAGCTGAAAGCGATCCATCCTGATGCGGTATTTCCGGACGTTTATCTGATGATCGGTAAGATGAACTCGGGCGGCACATATACCGAGAATGCATTGCTGATCGGCGTCGATATGTACGGCCTGACGCCAAATACGCCAATGGAGGAATTGAGCGACTGGTTGAAGAAAGTGCTCAAACCTATCGACGAGATCCCGTACATCGTGGCACATGAACTGATCCACTATCAGCAGAAATATCCGAAAGAACGCACTCTGCTTGGTTCGGCAATTGGCGAAGGAAGTGCCGATTTCGTTGCCGAACTGATCGCCGGCAAGCATATCAACCATCATCTTCACGAATTTGGCAACCCAAAGGAAAAAGAACTCTGGGCCGAATTCAAACGGTCGATGACAACAAACGACACGTCGCTTTGGCTATACAATGGCGGCAAAATAAAGGATCGACCCGCTGATCTGGGATATTACATTGGCTACAAGATCGCCGAATCGTATTACAAGAACGCCCCAGATAAAAACCGGGCGGTCAAGGACATTCTGGAGATCAAGAATTTTGACGAGTTCCTGACGGCGAGCCGATATGAACAAAAATTCACTGGCTCCAATTAGCTTCCCCAAGTGAGGAACATTCCGATCGCCGCGGTGGACATAATTGCCGCCGCGAGCCAGCCTATCAGGTTTGTGACTGGTCCGTTCGTTCGCGAGCCCATAACTTTTTTGTTGTTGGATATGAGCATCACGACGAAGAGAAGCGGTGGGGCCACAACACCATTTATGACCGCAGTCCAGTAGAGAGCACTTATGGGATTGATCCCGATGAAATCGATCCCGACGCCTACGAGAGTCGAAACGGCGATAACGCCATAGAACTTCATCGCATGTCGCGGTTTTTCATCTAAACCCGATCTCCATCCAAAAGTCTCGGCAACCGCGTATGCCGCCGACCCTGTCAACACGGGAATAGCAAGTAAGCCGGCTCCGATCAGCCCGATAGCAAAAAGTATCGTCGCCAGGCTGCCCGCCAAGGGTCTCAACGCTTGTGCAGCCTCAGTTGCTGACTGGATACTTGTCTGTCCTGAAACGTTCAGCGTGGCCCCCGCCGCTACGATCACAAAATAAAAGACAACGTTGCAGAAGAGCATTCCTACAACAGTATCGATCTTCTCTTTTCTGATCTCGGCATCAGTCGCGCCTTTTCTTGCGGCGATCGATCTGCGTCCCTCGCTTTTCTCGTCCTCAACCTCTTCGCTGGCTTCCCAAAAAAAGAGATATGGAGAGATCGTTGTGCCCAAGATCGCGACAATGGTCGTGATGTATTCGCTCGTGAACGAGATCTTGGGAACGAACGTATTCAAAAGAACAACGCTCCAATCGGGATCTGCCAAGAAGGCAGCGATCACATAGGCAAATAGCGACAGGGTCAGCCATTTGAACACTCGCACGATCAATCGGTATGAACCCCAAACCTGCAGAACAACGATCGCGATCGCTATCGGGAGGACCATTACGGCTATCGGTACCGGAACGAACATGTTGATAGCCGCAGCGATCGCGGAGATATCAGCGCCGGCGTTTATTGTATTGGCGACAACAAGCCCGAGAACGGCAGGATAAAGCAGCCAGCGTGGGTAAAACTTGCGAAGTACTCCGGCAAGGCCGCGGCCGCTGCACATACCTATTTTTGCGCATATGTGCTGAACCACGATCATAAGTGGAAGCGTGACGATCGCAGTCCACAGTGTTGCAAATCCGAGTGCCGCGCCGGCCTGAGTGTAGGTCCCGATTCCCGAGGGATCGTCATCCGACGCACCGGTGATCAAACCCGGCCCGAGGCGATTGAGAAATTTCTTAAACGGGTTATCTTTCTGTTTCGTCACTTTGAATCGAAGACGGCAGACAAAGCTATAATAGACCGGAATTCATACTTTCAACTAAGGGAACAAACAATGAAGGGAGCCGCACAAAGGGCCAAAGCGACTAAGAAAAACAGTAAGGGAAAGGTCGGAAACGAGATCAAGGGTAACTTCAAATTGGAACGTCGAAAGTCGAAGATACACCGCTGGGGCGTATTCACTCTGGAACCGATCCCGGCCCGCCGACGCGTGATCGAATACACCGGCGAGATCATCGACGAAGATGAGATGAACCGCCGCAGCGGCAAGAAACTTCTCTATCTATTTTCTGTAACGGACAACAAGATAATCGACGGCGCCGTAGGCGGCAGCGGCGCTCAGTTCATCAACCACAGCTGCGACGGAAACCTTAAGTCATACATCGTGAACGGTAGAGTGATGCTGTCCAGTATTCGCCCTATCGAAGCCGGCGAAGAGCTGACTTACGACTACAATATCGCCGAAGAATTCGACGTTGAGTGTATCTGCGGGGCGAGGAAATGCCGCGGCAA
>CAYTDJ010000420.1:0-2965 GCA_964436265.1 uncultured Chloracidobacterium sp.
ACACTTCGCGAGGATTTCGACGTAAGCGTTGTTGCGGTCGAGCGCTCCGGCAAAAAGATACTCGATCCGACGCCGATGACCGAACTTAACGTAGGCGACGTTTTGGTCCTCGAAGGAAGCGAAGACGACTTCCGATCACGCGACGTTGAACCGCTGATGGAGTATCTGCCGGAATCGGAATGGCGGGAAAGTGATCTCGAGTCGCGCTCAATAGAGATCATCGAGGCAATGATCTCTCCGCGATCGCGCCTGATAGGCAAGTCACTCCGCGAAGCACATTTCCGTGATAGGTACGGTCTTTCCGTGCTGGCGATATGGCGAGGTGATCAGGAGATGTTCACCGATCTCGCAGATGTTGAATTGATGTTCGGCGATGCCCTTCTGCTTCAGGGTTCACGCGAGAAGATCGCAGTAGCCAAAGACGATCCCGACGTTATCCTTCTTATTTCTGAAGAAGATACCGAAATAACCGTTCCGGGAAAAGGCCGGGCCGCACTCCTGATCTTTGCGGCGACGATACTCTTTGCGATCGCGGTTCCCGACCTGACCGCAGCGATAGTTCTTGGCGGAGCGCTTGCGATGATGCTGACGGGCATTATTTCGACCGAACAGGCATATTCCTCGATCGGGTGGAAGAGCGTTTTCCTCGTCGCGGGAATGCTTCCGATGGGGATCGCTCTCGCAAAGACAAACGCAGCTGGCCTCGCAGCGGTCAATATTCTGGACATTTTTGGAGGCCACGGCTCTTTGCTGCTGCTTGCGGGGCTGCTGATCGTAACGGTCGTGTTCACGCAATTGATCAACGGGGCGGTCGCAGCGACCATCATCGGGCCGATTGCGATACAGATCGCTCAGCAGTCGGGCGTCGATCCGCGGGCAATGGTAATGGGCGTCGCGATGGCGACATCGATGGCATTCATCACTCCGCTGAGCCACGCAGTTAACGTTCTTGTGATGAGCCCCGGCGGATATGGATTCAAAGATTATCTTAGGGTCGGAATTCCGCTGACCGTGATCTTGTTTATCGTCGTGATGATCTTCCTGCCCCTATTTTGGACGTTATAAACCGAAGCAGATCGATCAGTTCTTCAGTCGACACGAACCGCGGTCAGGTCGTTGTTGGTGAACCTTTGATCGAAATACCAAGCATTTGGAAACGTCGTGTTGTTGCTGAACTGTCCGTCCCGCTGCGTAACTTTGTCTGCCTGCAAGACAAGGTTCCACTCCTGAATGCCAGAGAAGTAGTGGAAGGTAAACCTGTAATTGACGGTTTCGAGCGGACGCGCCTGCGACTTGACCAAGGCCCCCAGTGCATCTACGCCGCCGGCCTTTGCATAAGACGCGATCACGCTCTTTAAAGGTGTGATCGTAAGCGTATTGCCGCTAGCATCATAGCGTCCGTTTTCTTTCACGATAATGATGTTCTGGTGCATCATCCGAAAACTACGCTCGGTATAGACATAGGTCCCGTCCGCTTTGAATTCATACCTGCTCTTCGTGTAGCCGGCCGTTCCCCAACTGACCGGATCTGCGTAAACCGGACTGACCGAACCCGATCGGTTCCATTTGCCGATCAGCTTTGCCGCATCGCCGGACGGCGCTCCGACGGACACGGCGGCAGGCGCCTTTTGCGCCGCGATCGGCGGCAGTTTGACGTTATCCACGAAGGCCTCGATCGCGGGTTGGAACTCGTCCGAATTTGTTATCGCCAGGATCGCGACAACCTTGTCATTTCCGGTAAATGTGGTCAGCAACGCCGCACCTTTGAGGCCGTCCTTTTCGAACATTGCCACACCGACTTCCGCTTGCCAGCCGCTCTTATCGCCGCCCTTTCCGCGCTGCGGCTCTCCGGCGTTTAATCCCTCGGTCGCTGTTCCCTTCCACAGCAATTCAAAGTTCTTGGCAGAATCGCCGATGCTTTCAACTGACCGGGTTACAGAGATAACGCAAAAGCTCGAGCCGGATTCCTTGCTGAAACGAATCGAATTGGCATCTTTTTCGACAGACCAGCCTGCCGGAGGGGTGTAGGTAACGATGTCGAACTTAGCCGATTGGGCGAGGGAGTTCGAAACAAGAAGTACGGTGGAAAGCAGGATCAGGGCTAAGTTGGGCTTTTTCATAGTGTTCCTCAATTCGATCGTTTGCCGATCCGCTACGCGGGAGTGAGGTCAAATTCGGCTCAGGAGGCTGTGTCCTCCTTCGATACAAGTAGGCGGCTAGTCAACATCGTTAAGCCAAGACGGAATATCTAAACTGCCGTGTAAGACTCGTGCCAACTCGATATGGGTGTCTTTTTCCAGATAGAAGATCAGATATGGAAACTTTCTTATCGGCCAGTGCCGCAGCCCCGTAATATGAAGTCCATGTCCATAACGGGGTGACCCTGCGGCAGGGTTTCGCGATATTTTCGTTAGGGCCTCCTCAAAGCGATCAATGAAATCGGCCGCAATCACAGGACCGGCTTCAGAAAGATAGAAAGCGATCGCCCCCTCAATATCCTCGTCAGCGCGACGCCGACGAACGATCACCTTTTCCCTCTCCTTTGCTTCCCCGATATTCGCTTTCTCAACTTATCGAAATAACGGGAATCCATGGGCTCATCGATTAATTCGGACTCCATTCCATCCAATATCAACCGACGAAGTCGAACGCGGTCCTGCTCCTTTCGCAAGAGTTCCCGCATATACTCGCTGCTGCTGGTGTAGTCGCCCTCGGAAACCTGCGAATCGACGAAGGATTTAAGAGCTTCGGGCAACGAAATGTTCATCGTGCTCATGAATTGAAAATATCATTTATGGCAAACTTTGCCAAACAATTTTTCCAAGCCGTCCTATTCGGGGGGTTCGGGCGGAGGTGTTTCGAAATTGATGTCGTACCAGGCGACGACGCGAGAGAGATATTCGCGGACCCAGGCGTATCTTTCCCCATCATAATCGCGCCGTTTGGCGTTTATGCCGATCGCATC
>CAYTDJ010000421.1:0-2962 GCA_964436265.1 uncultured Chloracidobacterium sp.
CCAAGCCCGTCAAGGGCCAGCTTTTCTGGAAGCCGGGCGACGAATATATGGGCGATCCGCCGATGGAGGAACAAGGCCTGAACTCGGTCTTTTCGACCGACAATTCCACGTGGAAGGTCATCAAAGCAAGGTCAGCGCAATTAGTTCGGTGATCGCACGTCGAAACAACTAACACCGCTAAATAGAAAGCCCCCGGAATTTCTCCCGGGGGCCTTTCGATGCAAGGTGCAATCAAACACTAGAAGTCGAACCTCGCACCGAACTGGATGATCCTCGGGTTCGAGGCCGCCCTCGTCGTCGTGATCAATCCGAAGTTATTGCTGTTGATGTTAAGGTCGGCCGTCTGTGAAAGAACCGCCTTGTTGAGGACATTAAACGCTTCCATCCTCAACTGCAGCCGCATCGTTTCATTGAAACGGAAATTCTTGCTCAAACCGGCATCCCAGTTAAAGAAAGGAGTTCCGTTGATGAAATTACGCGGAAGGTTTCCGGTCGCCGGTGCGCCGAACGTGTTGTTGAAAAAGAACACTTGTCCGGAAAACGGTGCGGTTCCGACCGGGTTGGCGGCACGAACACTCGTCAGTGAAAAGCCTGCAGGAAGGACCTGATTAAGATCAAAGCCCTGACGGACCTCGCCGGTCGTTGTGTTCGTGATCGTTGCATTTAGAACGCTCGGGTTCATGAAATAGATCCCGTTCGGAGTTCGGAAGATACCGGTCAGATCCTTTATCTGTTTCGCCGTCAGGCTTGAGGAAGCGGACTGCCTTCCGGATTTGAACGTGATCGATTTGGTCCCACGCGGATCGATAATGCCGATCGGTGCACCCGATTCGATATTGACGATCGACGTGAACTGCCATCCGCCGAACAACGCGTTTACCCAGCCGCCCTGATCGAGAAACTTCTTACCCTTGCCGAATGGAAGCTCATAGATCATGTTCGCGTTCAGGACGTGAGTACGGTCAAAATCCGAGCGTCCGTAGTTCAAGTCCGGGTTTGCCGATTCCTGCACTTCGCCCTGACGATTCTGATCTTCGAAAGGAAGATCGGTAAGCGTCTTTTGGAAGGTGTAGTTTGCCTGGAACGAGAAACCGTTCTTGAATCTGCGGCGAACTTCTGCCTGCAGCGCGTTGTAATTGAAGCGTGCCGCGTTCTGAAGTATCTCCGTGATGAAGATGTTCGGATTCTGTTGGAACGGAACGATCAGAGTTCCGCCGGTCGTAAAATTCAGACCGTTCTGGATGATCGTCTGTGCAAGGCCTCCGGCCAGACCTTGTTGGATCTGGTTAAGTTGGTTTGCACTCGTTAAGACGTTGATGCCCGACGTTGACCTGATCTGGTTCAACACGGAAAGCTGCTGGCTGCCCGTAAACGCCGGATTGTATGCCGCACTCCGCGCGCCCAGCTGGGTCGTGCATTGCGTGGTCGTTCCGCCCCCATTTCGGCAGTTGTTAAACAGCGTGTCGTAGATCGACAGGTTTGACTGCGCCCTCTGGAAATCCGCAAAGAAGCCGTTGTTGACCACATCCACTTCGTTGTAATCGAATGTGCGGATCAGGTCGTTACTCTTGTTGCCGACATAGCGGACCTCGAGGATCGTGCCCTTGCCAAGGTCTTTCTGTATGCCGAAGTTCCACTGATAGACCATCGGCAGCTGGATGTTCGGATCGGTACCAAATACCTGTCCGAGGCCGCCCGCGAGCTGATTATTCTGCAGGAAAGTTCGAGGAGGCCGTGTGAACGCCGGGGGCGTGCTTAGGTCGGGAACGCCGATGAATCCCGGGATCGGTGAAAGCGATGCATTGAGCACCGCGGAAGTGGTTCCCGGACGCAAGGCATTCACCGTCAGATTTCCAAGGCCGGTGTTGCCGTCGGCCAGCGTCTGTGACGATTTCAGAAACTCATCGTTGAAATAGTTGATGCTGAAACCGCCGCGGATCACCGTGTCTTCGCCGAGAACCTTTCCGAGGAACGAATTGCCGAGCGTCCATGCGACGCCTACATTCGGGGCAAAGTTGTTCTTGTCGGTCTTGAAGAATTTGTTCGGCGTTCCCGCATTTCCGCCGATAACGTCGAGCGTGGCGTTGGGGTTCAAAATGCTTGCCCGGATATCGCCATTGGTTATTACGGGTTCGAGGAAGATGCCCTGCGGGTTTGCGAGAGCGGTGAACATCTCGTAACGCACGCCGAAGTTTAGCGTCAGGTTTTGCGATGCGCGCCATTGGTCAGCCGCATATCCTGAGATCACTTCGTAGTTCGTTCTTTGATTCAGCCCGCCGAAGCCGTAGCCTTCATCAAACGACAAAATACTCGCGGTACGGGTCGCGGCTCCGATGAATCCGCCCAGGAAATAGCGGAGATTAGTCAGGCGTGCGAGGTCCGTTGAATTGATACACGTTGTTGAGCCGCAGACCTGCGTCGCGGTTAACCCCGGGATCGCGGTATTTGTGTTGATCGCACTGGTATACGTCGCGATGTCTCCCGCACGATTGATGCGTTGAATGTTGTAAAACTCTGCGCCGCCGCCGAATTTCAGGCTGTGGTTTCCGACGACCCAAACGGCATTGTCCTGAACGTTTCGGTAATCGGTGTTTCGGCCCTGTTCTCGAAACGTTCCTTGCGGGTTGGTCAATCCTAGCCCGCCCGCGGTAGCGAGAATGAAATCTTGCGGGACATTACTCTCGCTGAAGAAGGGCTGGCTGTACTGGAAGCCGCCGCGGACTTCATTTGTGAACGTCGGCGAAAACGTGTGTCTGTATGCCAACGCCAGGAAGTTCGTTGGTCCGCCCTGTGAAACGAATGCTCCCGGTGAAAAGCCTGCGGCAACGTCAGTCCGGGCATCCGCCTGATTATTTCGGCGAAACACTCCACTGAACGAATTTTTCTCATCCCAGTCGAGATCGAGACGCGTCGTCCACGAATCGCGGCGAAGAGGATCGCTCCGGAGGAAACTGTTGATAAC
>CAYTDJ010000422.1:0-2951 GCA_964436265.1 uncultured Chloracidobacterium sp.
CCTTTTACACTCTTTTAGGCGGTTAAGGCAAGTCTTTTGGGTCACGTTCAGTAATGGAGACAATGTCAAATAGCGGTTGCGACAAAAAAGGAGAGCAAAAAACGAGGTCCATCGAGCTGCCGGTGATCAGGGCAGGGAGCCCTAAAATGGGAGAGATCTTGACATCGCGCACGAGCCGCTGGCGTGCGATCGCCCTGATCACGCTTCAGTTATTAATGGTCTTCCACTTCATCCAGTGGTGGATGATGGGAACGACCGTTTCGCCGATCGAGCCTTCGGAGACGATGTACACCCTGCAGAACGGAGCGATAAACGCGGGATTCATATTCTTCACATTGGCGATACTGGCGACGCTTATCTTTGGCCGATTCGTCTGCGGTTGGGGATGTCATATTGTTGCTTTGCAGGACTTCTGCGCGTGGCTGTTGAAGAAGATCGGGCTTGTGCCGAGGCCCTTTCGATCTCGAGTGCTCGTCTATATTCCACTTGCAGCTGCATTGTATATGTTCGTTTGGCCAACGGTATCAAGGTACTTGACCAAACCGGCAAATGAACCGCTTATTCCGCAATTCACCAACCATCTGATCACGACGGAATTTTGGGCGACGTTTCCGCCGCTTGCGGTCGCGATCCCGTTTCTTTTTGTCTGCGGATTCGTCACGGTATATTTTCTCGGTTCGAAAGGATTCTGCACCTACGCTTGTCCGTACGGCGGTTTCTTCAGCCTTGCCGACAAGGTAGCTCCTGGAAAGATCCGCGTGACAGACGCATGCAACCAATGCGGCCATTGCACCGCGACTTGTACGTCGAATGTGATCGTCCACGCGGAGGTAAAGCAATTTGGCATGGTGGTCGATCCGGGCTGTATGAAGTGCATGGACTGTGTCAGTGTCTGCCCGAACGATGCTTTATATTTTGGATTTGGAAAGCCGTCACTCGCCGTTTCAGGTAAGACCGAGAGGAACTACTCGCTGACGTGGCCCGAAGAGATAGCCGGAGTCCTGATCTTTCTCGCGAGCTATTTCGCGGTCTGGGATGTTTACCAACTTGTCCCGATGCTTATGGCACTGGGAATCGCCATCGTTACGACTTTTCTCGCGTTGCGTTGCTGGCGGCTGATCACCACAAAAGACCTTTCATTTTATCGTTTCAATTTGAAGGCGGCGGGGAGGTTAAAAGCCGCCGGGTGGGCATTTCTGGCGGGTTCTTTTCTTTGGATCGGATCGAACGCACACAGCGGAATTATTCGCTATCACGAGTCTGTAGGAACAAGGGCCTTTGAATCGGTGCGGATCCCAGATGAGCTTGCGTTAGCTCAAGCAGATCCAGCCCAATGGTTGAGCCAGACAGACAGAATGAACGTTAGCGAAGGGCTGTCTCATTTTGAAACTGCGCATCGGTTCGGTTTGTTTACCAACATTCCTGCTCTGCCGAAATATGCGTGGCTTCATTTTCTTTCTGGAAATACGGAGCGCTCAGTCGAGCTATTAGATTTGGCTGCTGTGGCTCAAAAGGGCGAAGGCAGAGCGTTGAGCCATTATTACCGAGGAGCGATTCTGAACCGGCTTGGACGATATGACGAGGCAAGGACAAGCCTGAATGAAGCAATAAGTGAGCGAGATGACCTGATGGCTGCCCGCGAAGAGTTTGGCGTATCGCTGTGGCAGTTAGGGGAAAAGCGAGAGGCGTTGGACGTATGGAAGGAAGCAATCAACCGAAATCCTGCACTTCCGATCGCGAATAGTCTTTTGGCCGGAGCGGAATCTCAGCTTGGTGAACGTGACGGTTCAGCCTATGAAGTGCAGGCCGACCGATACACACCAAACGATCCCTATTTTCACTGGATGCTTGCGCTGCGGCTCGAGGAACTTGGAATGAAAGAGCCCGCCGAAAAACATTTTCGACGGGCGATCGAACTTGATCCACGATTTAGGGCCCGCCGCGGACGTTAAAAGATCACTTGCATTTGGAGTAGCCGCAATCACGGCAGAAATCGCAGCCGGAGGCATGTTCAAGCTGGCCCTGACACTCAGGACATTCGCCGATCATAGTGGACATCTCTCCGTATGATTCTGCGGCAGCTTCTCGTTCCGCCACCATCATTTTTCCGATCTGCCGTTCTGAAGTCGGCAAATTCTTAAGCCGACGGTCAATTACGAAAAGACATTCTGCGACCGCTTGCTCCGGAGAGGTCAGAAGACGTTCGTTAAACCAGACGGCATGTGTTCCGGTAACCTTATTGAGACTGCGGGCCACATCTTTTACGTCAAAACCTCCGCGGAGCATCTTTGATGCAAGCAGGCCCACGCCCGCGCTTATCGGCCCGGCAACGAAAACTTCGAGGATCCGTTGACCGTCATGATTCACCGTTACGTAGAGATTTTGATTATCGAAAGGACTTCGCCACGTTGAGCCCTGAAGCTCGCGAGGACGTTCGACCCGGTCGTTCCCAAGCCCCATTTCTAGACTCCCGGGTCTTTCGTTTTCGACCTGAGGACTTTCACTCGGGACCTGGGCCTTCTCTTTCTTCATTGTGTTCAGCACCTGGCCCTCGCGGCTTCCGTCACGATAGTAGCTTACGGCCTTGCAGCCGAGTTTTCTGGCAAGGTGATATAGCTCGTCGACCGATTCAACAGTATCATCCTTCGCACCGTTGCAGGTCTTTGAGATCGAATTATCAACATGTTTTTGAGCGGAAGCGAGAACCTTTACATGTTGGATCGAACTGATGCTCATCGCAGATATGAAATGGGGTGGAAGTTCGGATTCGTGTTCTACGACGAACTCAGCCGCCGCCTTGATCGACTCTTCATCAGTCTGATCGACCTCAAGCCCCAGGGCTTCGGCGGCGAGCGTATGAACGTATGTGCGTGTCCCGAGAGTATCCTGACGGACGTAAGCCCATGAGAAATTCGGCTCTATGCCGGACGAAGTTTCTGCTACAAGTGAGA
>CAYTDJ010000423.1:0-2943 GCA_964436265.1 uncultured Chloracidobacterium sp.
GTGTTGTCTTTGTAGAACAGCGGATTATCGACGCCGGCGTAACCGGATGCCATCGAGCGTTTCATTACTATCGTATCGCGGGCTTCCCACACGTGTAGAACAGGCATGCCGGCGATCGGCGACGCGGGATCGTCCATTGCGGACGGGTTTACGATGTCGTTCGCACCGATCACCCATGAGACATCGGTTCCGCTGAACTCGTCGTTGACCTCGTCCATCTCGAAAACGATGTCATAGGGAATATTCGCCTCAGCGAGAAGCACGTTCATGTGACCGGGAAGTCGTCCGGCGACCGGATGTATCGCGAATTTGACCTCAACGTTGTTCGATTTGAGGATCTTCACAACTTCGGCGAGCGAATGCTGGGCCTGTGCAACTGCAAGTCCATAACCGGGAACAATGATCACTTTCTTGGCTTGCTGCAGCATCGATGCGGCGGTCTCGGCGTCAACGGAACGCACCTCGCCGGCAGGGGCCGAACCTGACGCCGCCACAGTGCCGCCTTCCGTTCCAAATCCGCCGAGCATTACGCTGACGAACGACCGGTTCATGCCGCGGCACATTATATAACTCAGGATCGCACCGCTTGAGCCGACGAGTGCGCCGGTGATGATCAGAAGATCGTTTGAGAGCATGAAGCCCGCGGCCGACGCAGCCCAGCCCGAATAGCTGTTTAGCATCGAAACGACGACGGGCATGTCCGCACCGCCGATCGCCATAATGAAATGAACACCTAAAATGCCAGTCAGGACCGTTGCAGCAAGTAGGATCCACTGGCCCTGCTCGTGACCCGGCGAGACGAAGAACATCACGCCAAGCGCGACCGTGCCGATCAACATTATCAGGTTAATAATATGACGGCCCGGGATCATGAACGGCTTGCCGCCGATCGTCCCGCGAAGCTTGAGGAAGGCGATGACCGAGCCGGTGAATGTGACCGAACCGATGCAGACGCCGATGAAGATCTCGGCTGTGTGCAGATTCATCTCCGCCGCGGTCATATTTCCGTGAGGTCCGAGATAGGTAGCAAAACCCACGAGGACGGCCGCCAGACCGACGAAGCTGTGAAGCATGGCAACAAGCTCCGGCATTGAGGTCATCTGCACGCGGCTTGCAACAAAAGCACCGATGATCAGGCCGGGAACCAAAGCAGCGAATAGCACGGGCAAGCCGCCAAGGTTCATCGCCGCCGCCGTGGCGACAAGAGCGATCACCATACCGGCGATCCCGTACATGTTGCCTCTGCGGGCTGTTTCCTGTTGAGAAAGCCCGCCAAGGCTCAAAATAAACAACGCACTCGCGGCGATGTATGCAACTGTTATGAGGGACTGTGTCATTTTCTAAACATCCCCAGCATCCGATTTGTTACCAGGAAGCCGCCGGCGATGTTGATCGCGGCGATCAGGACCGCTATCGCGCCGAGGATGACGGTCAGATTCACTGACGACGATGTTAATTGCAGCATTCCGCCGACCAAGATGATGCCGCTGATGGCGTTGGTCACGCTCATAAGGGGCGTATGCAAAGCCGGTTTTACGTTCCAGACGACCTGAAATCCAATAAAGATCGCAAGGATGAACACCGTCAGATGGCTGAGAAAATCGGTGCCTGCTCCGGCCGCTTTGGGCGGGATCACGAAAGCCAGACCAAACAAGACCAACCCGACTACTATAAGGACCCACGGATTCATTCCGCTGCCTTCGTCGTGTCCATGGCTAGAGGCGGCTTTGGCCGCTGCAACCGACGCGGTGCTCTTTGTCGGAACACCCGGTTCAGGCGGTGCAGGCTGTTCTTTGACAGGCGCCGGCCAGAGCATTTTGCCCTTGTCCAAAACGATCGCACCACGTACCACTTCGTCGTCCAGGTCGACATGCAGGTTTCCTTCCTCGTCCCGCAGATCTTCCAGTAGAGCAGTGATGCAAGCACCGTATAACTGGCTCGACATTGAAGCCATACGTGACGGCAGATCCGTGTAACCGATGATGGTCACGCCCTTGTAATGGACGACCTTGCCAGGTTCGGTCAACGAGCAGTTGCCGCCTTGTTCCGCGGCGAGATCGACGATCACCGAGCCGGGTTTCATCGATTCGACCATGCCGGTTGTGATCAGTTTTGGAGCGGGTTTTCCGGGGATCAACGCGGTCGTAATGATGATATCGACCTGCATTGCCTGAGCTGCAAAGAGAGCCATTTCTGCTTTGAGAAAATCGTCGGACATTTGCTTTGCATACCCGCCTTTGCCCTCGCCTTCTTCTTTGACCTCTAGTTCGAGAAATTCGGCGCCCATCGACGCGACTTGATCCTTTGTAGCCGAACGCGGATCGAACGCTCGAACGATGGCCCCTAATCCTTTTGCCGCGCCAATGGCCGAAAGTCCCGCAACACCTGCGCCGATAACCAGCACTTTGGCTGGGTCGATCTTGCCGGCTGCAGTGATCTGACCGGTAAAAAAGCGCGGGAAGTGCGCGGCTGCTTCGATGACGGCGCGATAACCTGCAATATTCGCCATCGCGGAGAGCGTATCCATTTTCTGCGCACGAGTGATCCGCGGGACGCTGTCCATAGCAAAAACGGTCGTGTTCCGCTTAGCCAGCTTGTCCACAATGTCGCGATTCTGGCCTGGCCACATAAAGCCGACGAGCCAGCCGCCATCGCGGATCAACTCCGTTTCGCCGTCTTCCGGCGGACGGACCTTCATCACAACATCCGATGCGGCCCAAAGGCCCTTGGCATCGCCTATGATCGAAGCTCCGGCTTCCTGATATTGGCCGTCACTGCAGTTGATCCCTTCACCGGCCCCTGATTCGATCGCGACGTCAAAGCCAAGTTTTCTGAGTTTTATTATTGTTTGAGGCGTTGCAGCAACACGCTTCTCGCCCGGATGGATCTCTTTTGGGATTCCGATAGTCGTCATTTTAATTCTCTTGAATTTGCGGTTAGGAA
>CAYTDJ010000424.1:0-2936 GCA_964436265.1 uncultured Chloracidobacterium sp.
GCGGTTGTACCATTCGTATGGAGGCATGTAGAAAGGAACTTGTTTTCGGTCGAAGCCAAAAGGGCGCATCGCGGCGAAGTTGTCATTAAGGTCGCGTTCGAATTTCTCGCGCGTGACGAGCGTTTTGTTCCGGTCATTCCAATCGGCGTAAAGCAAGTGATCGTTGGAGTGCGGACCAAGATAATGGCCGTCCTTTCTTAAACGCTCGATGATCTGGCGGTTGGTACGTGTGCGGTAAAAGCGGCCGGTGAGGAAGAACGATGCCTTGACGCCGTGTTTTGCGAGAGCGTCGGCGATCACGGTTCCGCCCTCGGCAAATTCGTCACCGGTGAAGACGAGGGCCACGCGTTTCGATGTTTTGTCGCCACGGGTAATACCGCCTTGGTCGTAGGTGAAACGTGGATCGGGATTCGGCAAACTGGCCGTCCGCTCACGCAGGCGGTTCTGACTTGGCGAGCTGAACATCGCCATCACGAGTATCGCGTCTGCCGTGCCGTCCATCGTCGGTTCGTTGGTCGAGTAGTCACCGACATCGTCGTGATAAATGATGTCACGCGGTTGGAAGGCTGCGAACGGGTCGGCCCGTGTCAGCGTCAGACCGATCAGTCCTTTATATGTCGTCATCGCGATCGGGCCATCGACGAGGCCGCCGCGGATCTGCGTTTTCAGGATCTGAACCGTCGGCAGATGAGTGTCCTCAGGCGTTTCTCCGCCCGCCGGAATGCCGGAGAACATCGACGTACCCCACGGATTTCTCCCCAACAGCCAATCCCGATGAGCAAGCATCGACGAATGAAATGTCTTGTCGCCGGTCATCAGTTCGTATAGATGGACCTGCGTGATAAACGCGACCACCAAATTGTTTGAGCACCAGATGAACGGCACGCCGATGCCGTACGAGTTCGTCGCCGCACGTTTAACGATACGCTCGATACCGCTTCGGTAGTAACCCGCAAGCTCGGCCTTGGTTTTCTTATCGACGAGCGGATATAGCGCGAAATGACCGACGTTCGTAAACGGATACATCTGATAATGGCGCGACATTTGTTCGCCCATCGACGAGTCTTCGTATTCCATCCACGACGTCGTACCGGCGAGCTTGGCGTATCGCTTTGCGTCCCTGAGATGCGCGAGCTTTCGCGTCGTTTTGTATAGCTCAGCCGCGGCATATTCCATATCATCCGCCCAGGTATCCTCGTTATAACGATATGGCGCGCCGAAGGAGTTGCCCTGCTGAAAGCCCTCCTGATGCTTGCCCATCAGGTAAAGTTCCTCGGCAGCCGTTAGACATCTTGCGGCGAAGTTTGCGTCTCTTAGATCTTTCTTCCAGATCCTCGACGCCATCGCCATCGCCGCGGACGAGCGGCCCGCGATGTTTGCGACGCCGGTAGATCTGCTCTGGAACTGGCTCAGGCCCTGAGGTTTGCCGTCGGCGAAATAAACCGGCCGATAGCTATTCGGCCCCCAGCCGTAGTCGGCGTTGTCCTGATCGGGAAGTTTGAAGCCGCGATGATCGCGGTCGTCGGCGACCTGATGAAAAAGTTGGTCAGCCTTCGGATGCAGCTTGTGTATCCAATCGAGACCCCATTTCGCTTCGTCCAGTATGTCGGGAATGCCGTTCGCACCTACACGTCCCAGAGCGTCAACCGTGTCAGCAAACTTCGTCTTCTCGAGTTCGTAAGCGAGCATCATCCGGGCAGTCGCGTTGCTAGCCGTGATCAGATATTTGAGCTGATCGCCCGCATCGTGCCACCCGCCCGTTGCATCGACAAAAGCCTCGTCCGGCATCGGGCCATAGAAGGAACGCCCGTCACGCTGATGGCAGACCATGTCAAGGAACGGGTTATAGCCGCAACGTTGCTGTCGCATGAAAAAGAGCAGGTCTTCGTGAAATGCCGGATATGGGTCGATGGAAAATTGCGGCGAAACGGCTCCGGCTTTTACTAACTGGATAGTATGCGTTCCGGAACGTTCCGACGACATCGACGAGAAATCCAGCTCGTAATAGTTAGAGAACGACGATCCCCATGATTGCGCCGGGATGCTCTTAACACGGCCCGACCAGACAATATTGCCTTTGGCGTCTCTGACGAGGAAGGCTTCGTCCGCGATCGGTGAGTTTGAAAATGCGATCGCGACCTTTTTGTCGGCAGGCAGATACCCGGCCTGGTTGACGCGGATAAATGCAGACTGTGAGAGTGAATCTTGCGTCCCACAAAAGATAGTGATGATCAATAGGGCAAGATTCTTCATCATGGCTCAATACTCAATGGTTTTTTTGTCTTGCTCTCAGCGGCTTCGCCGCTAAGATCTTAGATAGAGCCCCTTTCGATCGCGTTTGCCGCGATGCGTCCCAGGGCCGCGACGAATCGGTCGAACGACGCGAAGCGCTCATCCTTTGTAATTCCTCTTACGTACCTTGCGTAGATCTGCTGCGCTATGACCGCCACTTTGAACGTGCCGAATACGTAGTAGAAGAGAATATTGGATACATCACGGCCGGACGCCTCGCCATACATCGCAACGAGCTCGCCTCGCGAAATATTTTCCATTAACACGCGCGGGTTGAACGGCATATCCATCATTTCATCACCGGCTTCTTTGGACATCCAATAACCGAGCGTCGTGCCGAGGTCCATCAGAGGGTCGCCGACCGTGACCATTTCCCAATCGAGTACAGCGGTGATCTTGGTCAAGTCCTTCGGGTCGAGCATCACATTGTCAAACTTATAATCGTTGTGAATTAGAGATGCTCCGGATTCGCCGGGAATGTCAGCGTTCAACCATTCGATGGCTCGTTCCAGTGTTTTGTGTTCGTCGGTCTTTGCCGCAAAGTACCGTTTTGACCATCCCTCGACCTGCCGACGGCAATAGCCTTCGGGTTTGCCTAGCTCGCCGAGTCCTGCCGCACTTTGATCCAGCGAATGGAGCTGAGC
>CAYTDJ010000425.1:0-2935 GCA_964436265.1 uncultured Chloracidobacterium sp.
CGTCGTCGTAGGCGGACGCCTCAATGCTGCAAAAGCTCTCGGGGAATGAACTAGACCAACTGCTCCAAACCGTTCACCAAATGGAATAGACGGTTTCGTGCCCTTGACTAAAACGGATCCGAACGATCCATTATCTCTTCTCGCAAAGCCCTGTAAATACAGGGCTTTTTCTATTTTCAAAAGCCCTCTGCACCTATGGCACGCCCTTTGCACTAAGCCTGTTCAAGCAATGCTCGGACATTGCCGTAAGAAACCAGTAGGGGGAATTAGTTAAGATGAACAGGATAACCAAATTAATTGCGATCAGCGCATTTTCGTTAGCAGTATTGGCATTGCCGAGCGTGGCTTCAGCACAGTACGGCGGCTATGGCGGTTACGGAAACGGCGGATACGACAATGGCCGTTACAACCGCGACATCCGCGGAACGCTTCAGAGCCTCAAACAGAAGGCCAGCAACTTCGAACGCATGACCAACCGCATCGATGACCGTGACGACGATCGTTGGGGCAACCGCAACGGCGGTTGGGGCAATAACGGCGGATATGGCAACAACGGCGGCTACGGCAACAACGGCGGTTGGGGCAACAACGGCGGCTACGGCAATCGTGGCGGAGACATCGGCCGCATAGAAGACCTGGCAGACAGCTTCAAGCGTGCGACCGACAAACTGCTTGACGAGTATGGCCGCGGACGCGACCTGCGAGGCAGCCAGAACGAAGCACGTCGAGTTCTCGATCTTGCAAGCCAAATCGACAACGAGATGTATCGCACACGCAACCGCAATCTGCAGAACCAGTGGAACCAGATGCGTATGGAACTCAACGTCGTAGCCAACACTTATGGCAACAACGGCGGATACAACGATCGCAATCGCAACGGCGACTGGAGAAACCGCGTACCGTTCCCGCTTCCTTTCTAACCGTCGACCACGAAACCGTCGAGAAAGCCCGAGCCATTTTCGGTCCGGGCTTTTTCTTTTAGGTTCACGAATTACACCATTATAGGGCAAACTAAGGAATACACACTGAACCTTATGCCCGGAATTTTATATCTCGTCGCTACGCCGATCGGTAATCTTCAGGACATGACGGCGCGCGCGGTAGAGACGCTTAAGTCGGTTGACGTCATTGCGTGCGAAGACACCCGGCACACACGCAAGCTGCTCAACGCTTTTGATATATCCAACAAACTCGTCAGCTATCACGAACACAACGAACAGGAACGCAGCGACGAGCTTGGGCGGTTATTGAACGAAGGCAAGTCGGTCGCGGTCGTCTCGGATGCCGGAACGCCGGGAATAAATGATCCGGGTTTTCGGTTAGTGACCAAAGCTCACGAGATCGGCGCACAAGTAGTGCCCGTCCCCGGGGCGGTCGCGTTCGTAAATGCCGTGATAGCTTCCGGTCTCCCGACCGATTCCATCTTCTACGGCGGATTCCTTCCTGCAAAAACCGGCGAACGGAAGAAGCGGCTTACCGAGGTCAAGAACATTCCGGCAACGCTTGTTTTCTATGAAACGCCGCACCGCATTGAGGCGTCCATCGACGATTGCCTGATCGTACTCGGCGACCGAAAAGCATCGATCGCCCGGGAACTCACCAAACTTCACGAACAGATCATTACCGGTAGACTTTCTTCTCTTCGTGCCTCACTTTCGTCTGCAAGGCCGCGCGGCGAGTACGTTCTTGTAATAGCAGGAGACGGCGGGACGGGTGAAGCCGGACCGAAACAGGGAAATATCGCCGATCGCATCATCGAGCTTGAAGCCGAAGGAATGGACCGCAAGTCGGCGTTAAAACAGGCCGCGAAAGAATTCGGCTTGAGCAGATCTGAAGCGTATCGTGATTTCCAGAATCAGCGAACTGGCAATTGACCGGCACGGTTCGTGGAACTTATCCCGATCAACGGCGTCTAAGAACCAAAGCCTTCTGCGGGCGATGCAACCAA
The DNA here is from genome assembly GCA_964436265.1 of uncultured Chloracidobacterium sp. Taxonomy (GTDB): domain Bacteria; phylum Acidobacteriota; class Blastocatellia; order Pyrinomonadales; family Pyrinomonadaceae; genus OLB17. The sequence continues at coordinate 1,949 of CAYTDJ010000425.1, forward strand.
TTTCGGAGTCAGTGACTCTGATAGGTTGCGGCAGCCGACATAGAAGTTTTTTGGAGGACCCAAGCATGTTCAGATCGCTTTTGTGCGCAGCGATTTTATGCGCCGTTGTTCTGTCAGGCCTGATCTTTTCGCCGAATGCCCAAGCCTGCCCCGTCAAGATCCCCGAGACGCTGCTTGCTCTTTACCGCAACAGCAAAGAAATTCACGTAGCAAGATTCGATAAGAAATTATTGGAGTCAGTAAACTCCAATGAAAAGGAATATTCGATCCTGAACGTCAAATACTTTTTCGATATTTCATCAACGCTGAAAGGCGAATCGAGAAAGATGTTCTCTTACGGCGATACCGAATACCGATACCGGTCAAATGAGAATGAGCCGGTCGAGGAATTTCGTACCGAGAGCATGGACAGCAGCAGTATGAAAGCTGGTGATCTTGTTCTTCTCTTTTTGAAGGAAGAAGAACCTGATGAACGCGAAACCGGTCCCGCCGATCGCGACAAAAAGCCCAGACTTGTTTTGACCGACTATCGGGACGGATTGAAGCAGGTAAAGGACTCCGAGCTTTCTGTTTATGAGGCCCGCATTAACGAACTCAACAAGATCTTCGCCTCAGAAAAAGAAGACAACGCGGCGGTCCTTCAATGGCTGATCCGATGTATCGAAGATCCGCTCACTCGATGGGATGGAGCGTTTGACCTGAACAGCAGCTTCCTGATGAAAGAGCATGAAGACGAAGCTGCCAAGGCGGGTGAAGAAGCCGCCGAGAACCGGTTTTACTTTTTCGGCGAGGGGACGCGAAACTCTCAATACGCCCGTCTGATGTCGGACGCTCAAAAACAGGCGGTGACCAATATCCTGATCTCTGCGCCGACCGAAGTGCGTTCGCAGGAAGAAAAGGAAAACGGCCTTTCGCGCGGCGACTACGCCTTGATCCAACTGGTAACGCGTTGGGCCGATTCGAAGGTGGCCGGTTATCTGCTCGAGC
>CAYTDJ010000426.1:0-2932 GCA_964436265.1 uncultured Chloracidobacterium sp.
ACAAGTCCGGGAAAAGAAAAGTGATGGGGGACACATAAAGCGTGTCCATCTTCCAGATCTCAAATTCAGTAGGCCAAGGTCAAAGACCGGCATCATCCATCATCTTCCGCGGTAAACGATTCACGCTATCCGCATCGGCGGAGTCTTTGTCGTAGTGACCTGCCAGCTTCCGGCGGCCCTGAAAAGCTCGGTGTTTGAAAGATTCAGGTGCCGGAAAAACCGCTCAAGCCACGGCCGGCCGTTTTCCCTGCTGAACTTGTCGCCCGCACCCATTATGTTGTCGATGTCGCCGGCGGTGCTGTGCGGCCCGTAGCAGACGCTGGCATTCGACCCGCCCTTGAACATCCACGGCAGAGCGTCCTGATGCATGAACCTTTCCCAGTCGATCGCCAGGCCGCAGAGCTGAAGGCTGCGAAGCTCGCCGATGTGGGGCTGGCCTAATGAATGCCCGATCTCATGAGCGATCACGGGATATTTCGTCTTTACGACGTTGCCGCGCCAGTCCTGTTTTTCTCTGGAGCTAATTACCGCGTCACCGCTGTTGTAGAGACGATTGTTCGAACGGAAGAAATTGGGGCCGTAGATATTTACGACCTTTACGGACGTATGCGCATAGGCAAAATGAAGCGCGATCTCAAAATTGAACAGACACTCGACCGTCGGCCGGAATTTCGCGCTTCGGCCGGCAAATTTCGGATCGGCGACCAACTTGTCAAAGGTATCGTAGTTGTTAGTCGGGACGAGCCAAAACTTGTGGTTCCAAAGCGCGGCCTGGTTCTTCACATTGCGCAGGAAACTGTCCCACTCGGCCTGTGTCCAGTCCCTGATCCACTTTGCCTCGTCATCGGCATCGGGATAAAAGCCGACGTTTCCCGCCGGGACCGTCCAGCCATTGGCCCGGGCGATTGCTGCAAGCATTGGGCCGAGCATCTTGTCCGGATCTATGCGTTCGTAGAAGATCCGCAGGTTAATCGTCAGCTTCCAGCTTTCCTCGGCATAAGGCGGGATGTAGAGTTCCGAATCGAAACACTCGGTCCGGTCCCATGCGTTTTCGGGAAAGGCGCGTATCTTTGAAAAGAACTTATCGCGCCCCAACATCGCCTTTTTCTCAAGCGTTGCCATCTGAACGATCCTCCTCGACGAGTGCAGTGTTTATGGTTCTCTCGTTTTAGAAGACGTTATAGCGCCGACGAACCGGACAAACAATATTTATTTTTTTTAGTGATGAGTGAAGAGTGACAAGTGTCGAGTGGAAAAGCGGAGGCCAGAGAATTTAAAAAGCTCCCCTCCTTACGAAGGAGGAGTACGGCTTTAGCCCGGAGTTGGTTCTCTGATAACTGTGAGATGAGAGATGAAAGAACCACCCCGGGCTTTTGTTCAAGAAACTAGAGAACCACCCCGTCAGCCGAAGCGGCTGCCACTCCCTCCTTCGTAAGGAGGGGAGCCTTTTGAACTTCACGCTTATCTCTTCACTGTTCACTATTCACTCGTCCCTGTTCACTATTCCGTGCAGTCGTCCCAGGGTTTGTCGGGGCAGTTGAAAAGTTCCGGAGCGTTTTCGCGGGTCTGTTGTTCGATGGTCACGTATGATTCGGTAGTGCCGTGGGTCGCTATGGTCCATCCGAGATTTTTGCGCTGTTTCCAGACGTAGGCGTACGCTTGATTCTCGTTCTCGCCCAACAGGTGGCGCGATTCGTGGAGCAGGACCATCGCCCGCTCGGTGTCGTCCGCGGCCTTGGTGTAAAAATCGGGATAGACGGTGATGATCTGATACGGGAAATTGGTCGAGGCGTAGGCGTTTTCCTTTTCGATAAAAGAATTCAGCCAATGATCGGTGCCGCGAAACGTTACGGTGTGGCGAAGCAGCCAGACCTCGCGGTCGTACCCTTTTTCCTCAAGTATTTGGACGGCGCGGTCAATTGCCGCACGCTGATGCCGCGCCGGCGGAAGCGACGTAGAAAGCAGCGACAAGTAAAACGCGATGATCGCCAGCACGCCCGACGCCGCGTATGTGCCTAAATATTGTAATGCGGAGAGTAACACGTCTTTAAAGGTGCGGGAGACGGCTCTACCCGTGCCTAACAGTGTATAACATTGTGTAAATTCTCGCAACATTTGTCCTAAAACGCGACGGCGTCGAATCTAGAGTGCAAACGGCGTTCCGCGTATTCCAATATCAAACGCGTAAAATGACCGGAACGTGACCTGCAGGACTTCTGCACGCAGGAAGGAGAAGGCTGGAGTTCGCTGACCTGGAATGATCTTGAGGAAATGGTTTACATTTGCCGCTTGCGGCTTACCTGCAGACTTCTGTGTAATGTAACAAGCGTTGCCATCATCGCCGACGGACTTATGAACATAAAAGTAGGTGACAGTTTCACAAAAGAACGACTCGTAACGGACGAACTCGTCCGCGCATTTGCCGAAGTGTCAGGCGACTTTAACCCGATACATCTCGATGAAGAGTTTGCCAAGACCACGCGTTTTGGCCGGCGCATCGCTCACGGAATGTTGAGCGGAGCATTTATCTCGGCTGTCCTCGGTTATGAATTTGTCGAAAAGAAGATCATATATCTATCACAGTCGATGAAATTTACCGCGCCAATTTTCATTGGCGACACGGTAACGACGACCGCAACGATCACCAACATTCGTCAAGACAAAAACATCGTCACAATGGAAACCATCTGCACAAAACAGGACGGCGAAACGGCCGTCAAAGGCGAGGCGGTAGTGATGATACTTCCCTGATACGGAACAACGCGTCGAAAGGATCTCGCTATGCGCATGGTACGCACTCGGTTACGCTTAGATCGCCTGCCCAGTCGCATTCCTTCCAGGTGCAGCGTGTCTTTATGCGGCATTGCGAACTTCCGAAAAGTTCTGAAAGATGGGTGTTTCACATTCGCAACGAATTCGAGAAATTGAATTT
>CAYTDJ010000427.1:0-2928 GCA_964436265.1 uncultured Chloracidobacterium sp.
GTACAAACTCCGCGTTCTCTGAAAGGAAACCATACCCGGGATGGATAGCTTCCGCTCCGGATGCCAATGCCGCTTCGATGATACGCTCCCAACGAAGGTAGCTTTCCGATGAAGGCGGCGGGCCGACGTTGTAAGCCTCGTCTGCCATTCGAACGTGAAGAGCGTCCCGATCGGCATCAGAATAGACCGCTACCGCATCGATCTTCATTTCTCGACAAGCGCGAATGATCCGGCAAGCGATCTCGCCGCGGTTTGCTATGAGTATCTTTTTGAACATTTGTTGTTTTTCGACTGTGAATTCCTGGCGGAGGATCAGTCCAGCATCGAATTGCCCTGATTCCGCGGGTCATAACGAACACCGATCTTGGCGCCTGGTGCGTACTTTAGCGGATCTCGACGTTGTTCTTCGGTGAGCAATTCTGATGATTCAAAATCTACGCCGTTCAGCGTATAAGTGTAAAACGCAACTTCCTGGCTGCGGTCATTCAAGATCGTATCCAGGATGCGTCCGTCGGTTATACGGCCGTGTTCCATTAGAAATCTGCGGCGTGCGATCTCCGGATCTTCCTTCGATTTCTTTTTCAAAAACCCAAACAAACCCATATTAATCGACCTGAAGCGGTTCCTTTCCGTACTTTGCCCTGAGTTTATTTATTGCTGCCAGGACCGTTGGCCGTTGAATGATCTTCGCCTCGATAGGCCGTTTTCCCGGAATATCGATCATTATCAACCCAAGCAAAATGGTCAATATGCCCTGTCCGGGAACGCCCGGCAGCGATAAGGCGATACCAAGCAGGATCAGAAAGATCCCAAATAGATTCTTGACGATAACGGCACCCCACCGAACGAGCCAAGGGCTGCCCGGAAGGAAATCGCGCTTATAATGCGTGCTGAAATAATTCGCCGGGATCTTTACCATCACGATGGCGATAGAGGCAAAGCTCAAAAGCAGCGATCCGAGAAAGAGTCCGACGCCAAGCAATACTCGCGACAACGTGAGCGATGCCCAAATTTCACCGAACCACTCGCTCATTCGCCGTCTTCTACCCCTTGAAGCTTCTGAAACTCCCGCCAGATGTAATACATTCTGTGGACAAGCGTCCAAACCGAACCGACCGCCAATACCCACAGGACCTGTGGCATACGGTTAAACCAAAAATTATCCGAGTTCCAATCCCAAGTAGAAAGAGCTCCGATTATCAGCAGCACTATTCGCTCCGGCCTCTGCAAGAACCCGACGTTTGCCTTCACACCAAGCCCTTCGCTTCTCGCGGTCGTATAGCTAACCATCACCGAAGCGATCATGCCGACCCCGGCAAGAACAACATTTAGTATTGAATGTTGAGGCGTATTGCCCGCATAAAAGACCATTATCCCAAGAAACGCCACCATGTCCGACAAACGGTCCAGGGATGAATCGAGGAAACCGCCAAACTTTGTAACGTTGCCTGTCTGTCTGGCAACGTTACCATCCAACATATCGAATACATTCGCGACGATCAGTACAATTCCGGCCCAGAAAAACTCGCCGATGCCGAACAGAACTCCGCACCCGACGTTGATACAAACGCCGATCGCAGTGAGTATGTTCGGGTGTACACCGGCGGCAGCTAAACCACGGACCATTGCATTTAAGATCCGCATTGCGCCGCGGCCGATACTGGCACCAAGCATCCGTTTATCCCTCGTCGTGAATGGTCGTTAACCGCGTTATCTCGAAATTTCTGACACCGGTGGGGGTTTTTACCTTTACTTCGTCGCCCTCTTCGCGGCCCATCAATGCCTGTCCGATCGGCGAGACCGTCGAAATTGTGCCATTCTCCGGGTCGCTTTCTTCCGACGTGACCAGCTTGTAGGTGATCTTCTCTTCTTTTTCAAGGTCGAAAAGGACGACCGTCGACCCGTAAGCGACCCGGTCCTTTGGAAGTTTCGAGATATCGATCGAGTCCACTTCCATCAAGCGCTGATGCAGTTGGCTGATCCGCGCCTGCACCATGGTCTGCCGTTCTTTTGCGGCCTTATACTCGGCGTTTTCCTTCAGATCGCCGAATTCCCTTGCGTGCTGAATATCCTTTGGGAGCTTGAAGTTCAGCTCGTATTCAAGTTTCTCTATTTCTTCCTGAAGTTTCTTCTTTACTGCTTCCATATCTAACCTTTTGGTACTTCCTTTGGCGATCCAAATGTGATGCCGATGTCTCGTGCAGACCGGACAAGCTGTCCATCGACGGGAACGGTCTTAAGGTTCGCGCACGCTTCCGAAAGCGGAACGGTAACGATCGTTCCCGCCTGAAGAGCGACCATCTTACCCGTTTCGCCGCTTGCCAAGGCTCTGACGGCACAGGCCCCAAAATTTGTACCGAGCATCCGATCAAATGCGTTCGGGCTGCCGCCCCGCTGTAGATGCCCTAACACCACACATCGTGTTTCCTTTCCGGTTCGCCGTGCGACCTCTCGCGTGACGTATTCGCCGATCCCGCCCAATCTCAGTTCGCTGGTGTCCTGGTACATCTCATGCTTGCCAACTTCCATAGCGCCTTCCGCAACGACGATATTCGTAAAGCGCGAGCCCTTGCTTTCTCTTTCCAGCACCTTAGCGACCACCGAGTCGAAATCAAACGGGACCTCAGGAATGAGTATGATGTCGGCACTTCCGGCAAGGCCGGCATGCAACGCGATCCAACCTGTATTGCGGCCCATGACCTCGAGTACCATAACGCGGTCATGCGACGCCGCCGTGGTATGAAGCCGGTCAAGCGCCTCCGTCGCGATATCGATCGCGGTCATAAAGCCGAACGTAAGTTCGGTCGCGGCAAGGTCGTTGTCTATCGTCTTCGGAACGCCAATAACCGGAAACCCGCGTTTATGAAACTGCTCGGCGATCGCAAGTGTCCCTTCGCCGCCGAGAACGATCAGAGCCTCGATCCCGAG
>CAYTDJ010000428.1:0-2923 GCA_964436265.1 uncultured Chloracidobacterium sp.
GGGGCGTAGCACAGCCTGGGAGTGCGCACGGTTTGGGACCGTGAGGCCGCAAGTTCGAATCTTGCCGCCCCGACCATCAGACCGGCAAAAGAAAAATTTCCTGCCCACCGCGGCGCTACTTTTCTTTCAGGCAGCTCAGACAGTCCGAAGCAGTTTTTACTTTTCTTTAATTTTTGGAGGTTAACCAAACTATGGCTCGTATGACACAAACGGAGATCGTCAACACATTGGCAGAAGGAAGCGGATTGAAAAAGACGGAAGTCAAAGGTCTTTTTGACGCGATCGCAGCTCTTGCTGTAAAGGAAGTCAAAAAGAACGGCGAATTTACGCTTCCCGGTTTCGGGAAGCTTGTCAAAGCAACCCGAAAAGCACGCGAAGGCCGCAACCCGGCGACCGGTGCTGTGATCAAGATCCCTGCCAAGACGACCGTTAAATTCCGTCTCGGAAAGGCAATGAAAGACGCCATCGGCGGAAAATAAGACTCAACGAATTGGATCAGTGAAGGCTGCCGAACGCGATAGTTCGGCAGCTTTTCGCTTTTTTGACCGCAAAAAGAAGGGTTTTCAGTTAAAAAAGTTGGTGACAACCAAGAACTTTTTTGTTACGATTTCATTACAGACAAGGCAGGCGTTTCGGGCAATATCAAATTCACAGCAACATCAAAGTGAATCGCGACATCCAATAGATGTAGTGGAAAAGTGTTTACAAAGCCACAAGATATTGTTACGATTGCCGATCTGATGTTTTTTGGACAAGGGGAAAGTTAACGGAAAAGGAGAGAAAAGAGTGGCAGCAGCTAAACCAATGACTTTGCAGGAGCGGATCTTGCAAATCGATCATATCCAAGCCCGTCGTTATTCAAAACTAACGGGGGACACAATGGAGATCGCTACTGAAGGTATAATCAGACATCTGCGGGCATGTGTTCGCATGGACGTGAATCCGGACGCTTCGGCGGTTCGCGAGATCATCGATGATGCTATAAATGGTCGACGTGTATTTGCGGAGACGTCGAACGACCTTCTGGCCGCTTAAGCAAGATTTTTTAGAAGTTTTATTTTAGCAATACTATTAGCCGCCATATCTGGCGGCTTTTTGTTTTACCTGAGTCGGGCTCTGTAAAGCGTATGGCCGCCGATCAACTCGCCATCGTCGAGTTCGTACCATTTCTCAAGAACGGACAGGTCAGTGCGATCTGCGTTAGGGACTACCACATAACTGATGAGCGGGTTCATGGCGCGATATCTGTCAAAGTTTCTGACATACTCCCCGTATCGGTTCACTTCATCGGCTATCTCGCCAAACGTCAACGGCTTCGCATCTACACTTAATCTATCTGTGTGTCGTCCCCATCCGAACAACGCGATCATTGTGACGAAATCATTCTTGAGCAGATAGTCAAGGCCATTCTCATCTACGTTCTGATAATAGAGCTGTTGGTAATAGCGCTCTTTGCTTTCCTCCCAGGTCAGCCCGGCGAAGACGTGTTGATGACGTGCCCAGAGAACGTTTTGCGGGGCAACAGTCGGGAGATCGTCAGCGATCAGCCAGTCGTACGAGAGTACGGTCATCCGATGGGGATCAGATTCGTCCTTCGCAAGTTGTTCGAGACGACTCGCCAATGGCAGAGCCTTATCACGCTCGATATTCGCATCATCCAAAACACGGACCGTGTAATGACACTCAACAAATCCCCATGCGATGACGACCAACATCGTGATCGCACAAACGATCTTTGGCCCGGTCCGACCCTGGCCCAGCTTCCCTTTCCATAAAAGGCCCATCACCACGATCAGCGACAACATCGAAACATAATTCCCGATAAATACCTGATAATGGATCGGCTGAAGTGACCGCCCTGTGACAACCTGTTGGTTGAAGATCGCAAAGGGAACGATTGTGATCGCCAGTGCAAAGAGAACAGCAGGATCCTTGATCGAAAAGATCTTTCTGACCATGCCAAACACCAGAAGAAAAAGTGTTGCCAGAGCGATCCATTCCGGCATCCGGTTCAGATCCGGCATGCGCGTGTGGACGAGAAGCTGGACATTGTCCATCGTGTCCGAACGTTTGGAAAGCAGATAAGCGTAGGGCAACAGGACAGCCACCCACGCTGTCCCAAGTACTGAAAGTGCCTTAAGGTCAAGCTTAAGCGAGGCAGGCCTTTCAATGAGCCATACCAAAACGATACATCCCAAAAATGCTAAAGCCGTTGTCCAAATGTAGAAATAGGAAAATACGCAATAAGCGAAGCAAAGCGTAGCAAGAATTCCGTACAGAACGCGTTTTTTAAGGACGGCAGATATTTGATCTTTGGCGACCGACCTCTCATCTGCGGCACCGTTCAAATACATCCAGACGAATCCGATCATTGCAAAAAACGCAGGCATCGCGAGTGCGGGAATGTACCGACGAAACCCGGGAAAATACGGATAGGAAAAGCCGTCGAAGAGTAACTCGGGAAGCGCTCCTTCGCCGGCCGCTAGTGCTCCCAATGCGAAAACCGCCAGCGATCCTGTCATTGCGAACCACGAGTCACCGGTAAGTTTTCCCAAAAACCAAAAAGCTGCCAACGCAGCCAGAAACCCAGCAATTGCCCCTGCGATCGTCATCGCCCAGGGCGTCCCAATACCGAGAATGCGAGCGGGGATCGCGATGGTGTATGGCGCAGCGAACTGTATCGAGAAAAGCGATTCGGGCTGCGGCATTTCGGGCGTTTGGTCGCGGCCCGTGTAAGGGTCATTCTTCCGCGGACGTCCGTCCATCAATGCGCGGACATAGGAGGCATAGGCGACCTCGTCGATGTCGTTATATGCGTAGTGACCATTCCATTCTCCGCCGCGGAGATAGAACATCTTGAACTGCGGATAAAGGCAGAAGATCGCTAGAAATATTCCGGCAATAACACCGAACCGCCATCGTA
>CAYTDJ010000429.1:0-2910 GCA_964436265.1 uncultured Chloracidobacterium sp.
ACGCGGGCGTACATCACAGGCTGTGTGTAGCTCGGTTCGTCACCCTCGTTATGGCCGAGACGCCGGAACCCGACAAGGTCGAGCACGACGTCCTTCTGAAACTCTCGTCGGTAATCGAGAGCGATCTGTATTACACGATACGCAGCCTCGGGGTCGTCGCCGTTAATATGAAATATCGGCGTCTGAGTTATCTGGGCGGCGTCCGTCGAATAGATCGAACTGCGGCCAAGTTCGGCTGCGGTGGTGAAACCGATCTGGTTGTTGATGACGATATGGATCGTGCCGCCGGTCCGGTAGCCGGGCAGGCCCGCAAGCTGCAGCGTTTCCATCACAATGCCTTGTCCGGCAAACGCGGCGTCTCCGTGAAGAAGCACGGGCAGGATCTTGCTGTAGGCGTCCGCGCGTTCCAGGCCATGTCCGTTTCTCAGTTCGTCCTGTCGGGCTCGAGCCATGCCTTCGACTACAGGATCGACAAATTCGAGGTGGCTCGGGTTACACGAAAGCTCGATCCGTATCTCTTTGCCCGATTTTGTGGTCTTACTTCCAACCGCACCCTGGTGATACTTCACGTCGCCCTCGTCGGCTGGAAAGTCCGGATGCGATGTGCCCTCGAAAACCGTGAAGATGCGCTCCGCCATATCGCCTGTTTCGGGGTTGCCGACGATATTGCTCAAAACGTTCAGGCGGCCGCGATGGGCCATGCCCATATAGATCTCGTCAACGCCGCGCGTTCCGGAGCCTTCGACCAACTGGTCGAGCATCGGAATGACCGTTTCACAGCCTTCGAGCGAAAAACGTTTCTGGCCGAGGTATTTCTTGTGCAGGAACTGCTCGAACTGTTCCGCTTCGATCAGCTTTTGAAGAAGCTCGATACGCGTTACCTTGGCAAGCGGAACCGTATCGACAAACTGCTGCCTTACCTGCAGTCTGATCCAGTCCTTTTCTTCCTTGCTCTGGATGTGGCGATATTCGATGCCGACCTTTCCGCAGTAGGCACGACGCAGTATCTCGAGAATACGGCGAAGCGTGAGCGTTTTTTCTCCGTGCAGGCCCCCGGTAATGAACTCGCGGTCGAGGTCCCAGATCGTCAGGCCAAACGATTCAAGGTCAAGCTCGGCAGTGTGGTGCGAGGTCATGTTCAGCGGATCGATATCCGCGAGCAGGTGGCCGCGAATTCGATATGCGTTGATCAGCTGCAGAACATTCGCCTGCTTTTCGGCCTGTTCGTTGAACCGGTCGCCGCCGAGAAGCGACGGGTTGTAATCCTGTGCCCAACGAAGCGGTGGGAGATTTAGTTCGATATCGCGAAAGATACCGTCATAAAATCCGTGCTGGCCGACGAGAAACTCGTGTATCTTTGCCAGGAAAAGCCCGCTTTCCGCACCTTGTATCACGCGATGATCGTATGTGTTAGTCAGCGTGATGATCTTGCTGATGCCCAGCTGCGAAAGAGCCGCGGGTGTCATCGCCTGATACTCGGCAGGATATTCGATCGCACCGGTCGCTATGATCGCGCTCTGGCCGGCCATTAAACGCGGATTGGAAGAAACTGTCCCGATAGTTCCCGGATTGGTCAGCGAGATGGTCGTTCCCTGAAAGTCTGAGATCTCGAGTTTGCCGTCGCGGGCCTTTTTGACCTGCTCGTTATAGGCGGCAAAGAACTCGGCAAAGTTCATTTCTTCGCAGCCTTTAATGTTCGGCACCAGAAGGTTGCGCGAACCGTCTTTCTTTTCGATGTCGATCGCTATACCGAGATTGATACCGCTTCGTTCGAGGCGAGACGGAGCGCCGTCGACGACCCCGAATCCGTTATTGAGCGCAGGATACGCCTTTGCCGACTGGACGATCGCCCAGGCGATGATGTGCGTGAACGACGCTTTTCCCCGACCGCGGCCGGCGAGATGGTCATTGATGAGGCGGCGGTTTTCTTCGAGAACCTTGACCGGCATCGAGCGAACGCTTGTCGCCGTCGGGACCGTAAGGCTTTGCTCCATGTTCTCGACGATCTTTTTCGCGGGGCCGACAATTGCCTTTGGCTCGGTTCCCGGAGGAAGAGGCGTTTCGGCTTTGGCTTCTGTCGCCGCCGGCTTCGTTTCGGCTTTGGCAGGCACACTTGCTATCACTGGTGTTTCTGCTTTTGGAGCACCGAGCAATTCGCCGAAATACTCCTGCCAGGAATCGTCCACCGAGTTCGGGTCGGCTTGAAAGCGTGCAAGCAGCCCTTCCACATAGCTTGCATTTGCACCGAAATTCTCCGCAATAAATGCCGAAAAGTTGTTGTTCTTGTCGCTCACCTTGTTCTATTGACCTCGTTCTTAATTTGTCCGTAAACAAACAGTTTATCGCAATTGGGAAGAAAATATAAGCATTACCCTAATTCACTTTGCCGTGTCCGAAATACGGCGGACCGGGTTTGGGATCGATAGCTCAAAGTCGATGGGAACGACGCGTTTGTGAAGGAAACCGTATCGACGGAATTGACCAAAGACGAACACGCGGCCTCCGACCTTCCATTCCGACTTTGAGTCTTTCATCTCTTTCCACGCGCCTTGCGCGAGTCCTGTGAGAGAAAGAAAGATGCGTGCGGGTTTTGGCAGCTGGACCTTCGTGTTTTTCTTGAACGAAAAAGGGTACCGATATTCTTCGACCTCGACCGCTATTCCGTTTACGCGAACGTCCCGAAAAGTTAGGAAGTCGACCTTGCCGCTTTGTTCTGTCGAAAGCAGCTCGGCGGGCAGTTCAAACGTGACACCCGAAACGCTCAGTTCGACAAGCGCGGGATCGCCGACCGTAACATAAGCAGGTGACACTGTCGTTTGCTTCCCGACAGAGATCGTTATCTTTTCGCGGTGTAACTTGTAGCCGCGTATTTCTTTTGGGAACTCCTGCGAATACACGGCGACGGCCGTA